>NZ_LGUG01000004.1:1299907-1599907 GCF_001274715.1 Aneurinibacillus migulanus
CTGGTTCTCCTCTCCGAGAGATACAGCTAGTGATAACGGGGAAAAAGACGACTCTGCATTCAAATACTGAATTAGAGTCGTCTTTTTTGATGAATCAATTTAGTTACTCTAAAAAACGCTAGTTTTTCAGTGGCCTCGCTTAGGCTGGTGGGTTCTTCTTTAAGCATGTCGTTCTTTTTTTTCTTGTTCTTCTTTCTCTTTATAGCAATCCATGCAATAGCTGTTTTTTTCCATTACTTCATACTCAGTAAGCTTTACACCACAATTCCAGCAGGTTGTCTTTGTCAAGATAATATCCATAACTCTCCCTCAATTCTTTATACTTTTATAATCTTATACATTTCATACGTAATAGCGATGCTTAAAGTTTGTTAATAAATTGTGAATTTATTTATAATTTTAATTTAACTGTGAGATATCTAATGGAGATCGGGCTGTATTATCAACAATGTATAAAATTACCCATTTATTTATATACAGCTTAAACAATTTTAAATACTTTTTATCTTGCTAAAATTTAAATAAACATAAAAGACAGGAGGGAATGTATGTTAACAAAAGTCGCTGATCTTTTCTCCCGTGGAGTTCGTCGTTATCTCCCGGACTCATTAGTTATTGCTGTACTGATGACGCTCTTTGTATTGGTCATCGCCCTTATTATGAATCCTTCATCACCTATGAAGATGTTCAGCGCATGGGGGGACGGTTTCTGGAAATACCTTGCCTTTACGATGCAGATGGTACTCGTGCTTATGACGGGAATGGTGCTTGCAGCGGTTCCGTTTATTAAAAAAGGGCTGGAAATCATGGCTGGTTGGGCGAAAACCCCGCGTCAGGCTTACATATTCACATTCCTTGTTTCAGCCGTTGCCTATTATATCAACTGGGGATTAGCTGTTGTAGTCGGTGCCATTTTTGCGAGGGAAGTTGGAAAAAGAAATGAGAAAGCACACTTCCCCTTGCTTGTGGCTGCCGCATATGCGCCTACCGCTCTTTATTCCGCCGGTTTATCGAGTTCTATCGGCTTAACGGTTGCTACCCCGGATCACTTTTTAGCTGATATGATGGGCGTAATTCCTACATCGGAAACCATTTTTAGCCTGCCTACTATCATTATTTTGCTTACGCTGGCGATTACTATGCCAATCGTCATTGCGCTTATGGCTCCGAAGGAAAATATCGTACGCTATCGGCCGCCGCATATGAAACAACAAGCGCAAAACGAATCGGCGGCTGCTTCGGCCGAGCCGCTTACACCGGCTGAAAAACTAGAGCATGTTCCCTGGTTGGGGATCCTTATGGGAAGCGTCGGATTGATTTATGTGTTTTATGAAATTGCTAACGGAAAAGACATTAATCTTGATATCATTAATCTTGCATTTTTAAGTGCCGGTTTGTTTTTTCATCGTTCACTTGCACAATTCGCGCGCGCCTTCCATGAAGCGGCTACGTCAATTTCACCTGTTATTCTTCAGTTTCCGTTCTATGCCGGTATCATCGCAATCTTAGGGAGCTCGGGGATGGGTCAGGCAATTATCGATTGGATGATTGCGGTTGCTTCTAAAGATACGTTCATTATTTTTACGTACTGGTCTGCAGGTGTAGTGAATATGCTGGCTCCTTCCGGTGGCGGTCAGTGGGCGCTTCAAGGACCTATTCAAGTTCCGGCAGGTATGCAGTTGGGGGTAAATCCAGCTGATGTTGCCATGGCGGTCGGATGGGGAGATGCATGGACCAATCTAATCCAACCATTCTGGACACTACCGATTTTAGGTGTAGTCGGTTTAGGAATTCGTGATATTATGGGTTATTGTATTTTGTTGAGTATTTGGGTTGGCGTTGTTACGTCTATACTTATGTTTTTTCTTTATTAAGCACGTCTATCGGACTGGTCATTGAATATCCCGATGTCGAATAGCTTCCTTGAAAAAAGCACATGGTACATCTCAAAAAGACGTGCCATGTGCTTTCTATGAGTTAGATTATATTCGTAGTAACAAGTTTGCGAACAGAGCAGCTCGTTTAGAAAGAGTATCGATAAGAACATGCTCGTTCTCGGCATGAAGTCCTTCGCCTTCACAGCCAAGTCCATCCAAAGTGGGAATGCCAAGTGCAGCAGTGAAGTTGCCGTCGCTTCCACCGCCAACCGCTGCCTCATCAAGCTCGAAGCCGAGCTCGGAAGCGATGGAGCGGGCTGTATGAAAAAGCTCGCCTATTTGCTCGGTACGTTCCATCGGCGGACGATTCACTTCACCTGTTACTTCGATTGTTGTACCTTCCAATATCGGTTTTAATCCCAGGATTAAAGAACTTACCCGGTCTGCTTCTTCAAGGGATGATATACGCAGGTCGATGTCCGCTTCTGCATATTCGGGCACTACATTGCTGCCGGTTCCGCCTTTGACTACCCCGACATTTACAGTTGACCCTTTTTCATAGTCGGTGAGTTCCTGCAAAACAATCGTTTGTCGGGCCAATTCTTCAACTGCGCTGATGCCGTCACTATGATGGTTTCCGGAATGCGCTGCACGTCCCCATACTTTCAGTTTAAAGATGCCAACGCCTTTGCGGGCTGTTTTTAAGGCGCCGGTTTTGGCTACTGCCGCTTCTGCGACCAATACAACTTCACTCTTGCGAGCTTCTTCTTCGATATATTTTCTTGAATGAATCGAACCGATTTCCTCGTCAGAATTACAAAGAAAAACAATTTTCTTATCCATGGATATGCCAAGTTCCTGTATTGCCTTAACGGCCCAAATAGCTTGGACAATTCCACCTTTCATATCGAGAATGCCCGGCCCATATGCTTTATTGCCTTCCACACGGTAATTTAACCGGCCCTTCTCCCATACGGTATCAAAGTGACCGATGATTAAAATTTGCTTCTCGCCATCTCCGATGGTGAATTTGAGATGATTTCCTACTTCTTTTTCTTCGAATATTTCAGGTGTAACGCCTAGGTGCTTCTGAAAAAGCTCCTGTAGATAGAGCCCGCATTCGTCAACAAGCGCTTTGTCCCGGGAAGGCGATTCCTTTTTAACGAACTCTTTCAGATCCTGTAGAATTTCCTGTTCGCCATCTTGTAGATAGTTTAAAATTTTTGTTGTAGCATCAACCATATTTGTTCTCTCCCTTCTATAAAGTAAAACTTCTATTAGTGGGCCAGTTTCTTGTTTTTCTTATGTTTTTCTCTTATAACGGCCCAGATTAAGAGAATGGCAAAGCAAAATATATATTTTGTTTCAAAAAGCAAAAAGCTTGCCAATCCACTTTTTGAGATGATTTTCATTTTTAAACCTGTATGTGTTTTTATTTGGGTTTATTTTTAGGTTATTTATTTTCCTATAAACAATCCATAAAGGGGTAGAAAGACACAAAATAGCCCATTTTTCGCTGTTTTGTGGGTTGATTTTCTTGGCATAACATTTGCACAAAGTTGAGAATTATGAATTTAGGCATATCAAACACTGAAAGGGAGGGGGAGCACAAAAGATACGTCCAAAGTGAGGAAAAGGATGGTAAGCAAAGTCTTATTATTAAATGAACAAAGAAATACTATATAGGAGGGGGCATGATTTCATGCAATCAACAGCTACAAAACTAGACAACAATGTAAAGAAAAAAAGCTTTCTACGTCCCGATGCATACGTGCTATTATTTTATGTTTTAATTATTTGTGCCATCGCTACCTATATTGTTCCTTCAGGTGCATTCGATCGGGTTAAAAAAGACGATATTACGATGACAGTGCCCGGAAGCTACCATGCCGTAGAGGCGAGTCCGATTAATTTCGTCGAATTCTTTACCGCCATTCAAACCGGCATGGTTAAAGGAGCACCACTTATTTTCCTTATTTTATTTACGGGCGGCGCGCTAGCCGTTGTCGACAAAACGGGAGCCATTGATACGTTTCTCAGAAATATCATTATCAAGTGTAAAGATAGACTCCTTCTGTTGATTATACCTGTATGCTTAATGTTTTCTGTTCTAGGAACGACCGGTATTATTGTTAATTCCGTTATCGCTTTTATTCCGCTTGGTGTCATGATAGCAAGAAGGCTAAAAATTGATGCAGTTTTTGGCGTTTCTCTTATTTATCTAGGTACATATGCCGGCTGGAATGCATCTATTATCAGTCCGCAAACGGTCGGTCTGTCACAGCGTATCGCCGAACTCCCGCTTCTGTCCGGAATCGGCTTTCGAATTGTCATTTATCTGGCTTTCCTTATTGCTACAATCATTTATCTTTACCGTTATGCTAAAAAAGTGCAAAAGGACTCTGCAAAAAGCGTATTAGGCTTGGAGATTTTCCCTAATTCTTTAGGTGAGAGCAACGAAGAGGTCAATAATCAGGTACGTCTTTCTTCCCAACAAAAACTAATTCTGGCCTTTGCGTCGCTTTCTCTTGTAGGCTTTATTATATGTACGCTGATTTTTAAATGGTCTGAAAATGAAATGGCAGGTCTGTTTATCTTTATTGCGATTGGTTCCGGCCTGATTGCCCGCATGGGTGCGAACGAGATCGCTAAGACATTCATGCAGGGATGCCAAAAGCTTGTTTACGGAGCGTTAATTGTAGGAATGGCACGGGCTGTCGTTATTATTCTAGAAGACGGGCAGCTGCTGGATACGATCGTAAACGGACTTGCAACCTTGTTGGCGCCTCTATCTCCGATGACAGGAGCTGTCGGCATGTTTATCGGAAGTGCGGCTCTGCACTTTTTGATTTCTTCGGGTTCGGGAGAAGCTGCAATGCTGGTTCCAATTCTCGTTCCACTAGCTGACTTATTAGATATTACCCGCCAAGTTGCTGTACAGTCTGTCTTGTTTGGAGAAGGGGTCGTTAACTGTATTAATCCTACATCCGGCGTATTGATGGCGATTCTTGCCGTCAGCGGGATTTCGTATGGAAAATGGTTGCGGTTCATGGTCCCACTAGCTGGAATCTGGACTATTCTTTCCGTTATTTTCTTAATTATAGGTGTCTTGATGAACTGGGGACCTTTCTAAGCAGTTCCAAAGAGTAGGGACTTGAAATAACATGCAAAGTATTTTACTATCAGTAAAATACGTTATGTGTGAGGTAAGGGGAGAGGTATGAAGAAGCCAGGTATTCTGCTCGTAACACGCAGTCAGAAGGTTTGCAAGACTTTTGAGAACAACCTAAACATGTTTTTCGGTTCCAAAATACAAATATATTTCCATCATGAGCATCACCCGGTGGATCAGGAAACGATGGACAAGGTAGACCTGGTTCTCCTCTCTACCGGCGGTTTGCCGGAGAATTTACCAAAGATTAGAGAGGGTGTCCCTACTCTCGTTGCAAGAAGAACGATTCATTTACCGAACTTAGAGCAATTAATGGATTTGGCCCCGGGAACGAGGGCCCTTTTTGTTACGAACAATCAGGAAATCGTTAGAGATTCGATTGCGCTTTTGCAATGCTTCGGCTTTTCGCATCTTCATTTTATCCCGTATGTTCCGGGAGAAGATACACCAGTGCCGGACAAAGCTGATGTCGATCTTGCGATTACTCTCGGGTTGCCTGAACTTGTACCTGAAACGATCAAAACGATTATTGATTTGGAAAATCGCCCGATTGATTTGACCACGATCCTCGATATTGCACGTTTGTTACACCTTTCCGTAGAGAAGGCTCATTTCTATACAGCTGAGTTTTTGCGGGACTTTGTCCAATTAGGAAGAAGCCTAGCCATCTCGGTAAATAACGAAAGACGGTTAAAGCAAGAACTAGCATCCATTCTGGATGCGGTTCATGAGGGAATCATCGGGATAGATGAACAAGGCCGTATTACAGTTTTCAATGAAGACGCCGAAAAAATCCTCAAGCTTTCGGCCAAGAATTGTATCGGCAAAACCTTCGATGAAGTCATTCCTGATTTCAATGTACAGGAGGTTTTTCGTTCTCATACTGAAGTACTGGACCAGGTGCTAGAGACGCGTAATCTTCATCTGCTTATTACTAAAATTCCGATGATGCTGGACGGACAGTTTATGGGAGCGGTTGTAACATTTCAGGATGTAACCAAGGTTCAGCGAATTGAACAGGAAATTCGCAAAAAGAGCATCCATCTTGGCTTAACGACCAAGTATTCTTTCCGTAGCATTATCGGTGTGAGCCCATCGATTGCTTTGGCCAAGCAGACGGCCATGAAGCTTTCGAAAAGCGACTTTACAGTACTCATAACAGGGGAGAATGGTACAGGCAAAGAGGTATTCGCCCAGGCGATTCATCAGGCATCCCTTCGGAGCGATGGTCCTTTTGTTCCGGTTAACTTTGCTGGCCTAACGGAGAGTTTAGCTGAAAGCGAGTTATTCGGTTATGAAGAAGGAGCTTTTACGGGAGCGCGGAAGGGAGGGAAAATGGGTTTATTTGAGCTAGCGCACAATGGCACCATTTTCCTTGATGAAATTGGAGATGCCCCCCTTAGCATTCAGGCTTCCCTTCTGCGCGTTCTCCAAGAGCGTCAAGTTATGCGAATCGGTGGAAATCGGGTTATTCCCGTAAATGTCAGGGTCATTGCTGCCACCAATCGAAATTTAATGGATATGGTCCGAAAAGGCACGTTTCGTGAGGATTTATATTATCGGCTCAATGTGTTGCCGCTTCATATTCCTTGCCTGCGGGAGCGCCGGGAAGATTTCTTTATATTGATTGATTATTTTTTGAAAAACAAAAATAAAGAGCTTGTATTCAATGAGGAAGCAAGAAATATTCTCCTGCACTACAATTGGCCGGGAAATATTCGTGAATTGGAGAATTTCATCAACTATTTGATGGTCATTGTTGAAGATAACCAGGTAAGGCCGGAACATATTCCGGAGCGGATTGCGAATGTACAGGCTCAACGTATTACAGGGGCCGATGAATCAGCTGCGGCGCCACTAATAGAGGAAGTGAAAAACATTATTTTCGTTCTAAGCCATCACGGTTCCTTGGCGGATTATGAGGATATTCTCGATATTTTATGGATGTGTAGCAAGCGGCAGGAACGAATCGGACGAAAGATGCTGCAGTCCATGCTTCCCAGACCGTTATCGGAAGCGCAAATTCGCGGCAAGCTTTCCGTACTTAACCGTTGGGGCTGTATTACGGTCGGCATAAAAAAACAAGGATCACAGATTACTTCGCTCGGAATACAGGTGCTTCAAAGCATCAAGGAGGAGCAAAAGCATCTGGCAGATCAGGCGTAAAAAATTCACCGCTAAGGTTGGCAATAGCCTGTAGTGGTGAATTTTTTGATAGGATGATTCATGTTTTGCAAGGTACATCTTTCCTGGTGATCAAATGGTGTAGTGTGTCTTCCGCTAACTAGCGATGAGGTTACGGTTTTTTCCGGCGTAAGGGTGTCGAATTTATAATGTAATAGCTGATAATTAAAACAAGAATCACGCAAGCGTATAGTAGCGTGTGCAGTGGATTATCATGATGGACGATAATGAGACGGGTCATTGCTGTAATCCCGATATACAGAAAGTAGCGAAGCGGGAAATGGTAGTTTTCCTGAAAATACTTTGCAATCATGGCGATGAATTCAAAGTACAGGAAGAAAACGAGGATACGCTCAAGCAGTTGATGAATGGGAGCTTCATTGCGCAAAATGAAGAACTGAATGAAGTATACAATTTCTTTTAGAAGCAAAATGCATAAAATCCCTACCAGAAAAACCAGTGCTGTATTTAATATAAACTGTAGCACAGTAGGAATACTGATAGTTAACCTCACATTTTTACCTTGTGATATCATCCATATCCCTCCTGAATAGCGTTCTGCTTTTCATTATGGCAAAAAGCGTAAGGGAATGTATTAAAATGTATAAAGCTTCATTAGAATTTAACAATGTTATATTTATGTAAGGAAGCTTTGTTACACGCTTTCAATGCTGCCTTCCTATATAAATTACACTTGATAGTTTGACAGGGTAGCGTGGTTGGAAGTAGGCGATTTATCAAATCAGATGTATATAGTTACTTTGCGCAGGATTTTTCGAAGACATGATATATGCTCGCGATAAATCCGCCATAAAATATGATAGTAAAAGCGGTGCTAAACCACGAAAACTCCGTATCCATGAAAACTCCGACACCCATGAAGAGGGCTGCGGTGATGAAGATAATTCCCAGTCCTCTCTGCCTCTCTCGATAGTATACGACTCCGTTTAGAAGCAATCCTAGGCTCAATGAGAGGAGCGCCCATTCAGATAAACGCAAGTAGCCGTATGTTTTCATCATAAGGTGGGGGGATGTGGAAGATTTCTGTATAAAAATGAGCAGTAGAGCTAGGAATAAAAAGAAACCCGGAACAAGATGGAGTACTTTCAGTTTTTTCACTTTCAGCTACCTTTCTTAGCAAATCTTAATATTTAATATACTATACAAGTGTGCTGATTATCCAGTATCATCCAGATTGCATAGACACCAACAACGGGCTCCAAACGGGCGTCGGTTGTTGGTGTCTCTTCCTCTCTCAAGAAATCAACACCCTTGTAGATAATTAATGGATGTGATTGTTTATTAATGCGGATACGGATCGTCATACCGGGCTTTCTCGTTTATTACATCGACAAGTTTGCGGTACGCATCATGTATTTCTTGTTCAGTTGCATTTTCGTTGGCGATGACGGTCTCGGCGTGGGCAATAGCTTCGGCAAAAGCATCGCGCAGTGTAGGAGGATATTGATAAGGGTTTTTCTTTATCTCTTCCCATTCGAATGTAGCAATGCGAAGTTGAGTAATTAATTCCCATTTATCAGCAGGCAGCGCGTGCTGGCTAGCATAGAAACTGGTCTGTACAGTGTACAAGGAATGGATGGCTTTATCGATTTCGCCTCTTGCAGCTCGCTTTTTCCCGGCTGTTTGTTTAGCCTGAATGATTGTCTTGCGTAATGTTTTTATAGATTCTGTTGGGAATTCTCCTTCCATATCTCCGGCATGGGAGGCGGAAAGTTCGGCTTCAGCATGCTGTATGGCTTCTTGTAGCCATGCGTAGTCGGAAGGCGATGCTTCTGTTTTGCGGTAACGAGTAAGCACTTCTTCAGGTATCGCATCAGGCGTTCCTGATTGGCTGTAAGGTAAGGAGCCCCATTTATTAATTTTCTGACCTTCTTCGTTTTCTACTTGAACATTAAAGTGCACACCGCTTACGGACTCTGCTATGACGGTGCTATCTTGTACGCCAAAGGTGTCCTTAGGCAAGAGAATCGTAAGGCGGGTTCCACTCCCGTCTTTACCTGTTATGGCTCCGTCTTTATCAGTGTCGAAACGGACTGGCTGTGCGAGTATTTTTGCAGTTGACGGCAGCTGTTTCCCTGCAATCCAATATTTCTCTCTTGCAATAGCATTCTTGGAAAGAATGGTGTTAAATTGGAGAACGATTACATCTTCTTCTGCTTCTGGCGTTTGATCGGCGTTCACGTTGTCGATGGCTGTACCCCAGACCAGAGCAGGGAGTTCCAAGCGTTTACTCGCTCTAAGAACGGATTCTCTGATAGTGATGGAATAGGTTTGTGTATCACTCTTGTTGCCCACATCGTCTGAGAGGTTACGGACAAGCAGCTCCCAACTTCCAGGATGTCGGGTGACTTCGTCTGGTAAGGTCAGTGTATAGGTCATGTCGTCCTTGGCAGTAATGAAACCGATAACTGATGTCGGTATACGCGCTCCAGATTTTGGTGAAACAAATTCGAAGACAGGTGAAGGCACCGAGCTCTCTTTGATTGAAGGCGTAAGATACTTGGTAGCCCCTGGGATCTGCACAGGTTCATCAAAAGTAACTTCGAGCGTCTCTTGGCCTGGAATTGCACTGAATGCGGGAGCGATTTTGGCGATCCTGGGTGGCTGTGTATCGGCGGTCAAAGTGAATTCGTGCATGATATCAGTCTGATTTGTCATGCCGCTTCCCAAATCCTTCGCCTTTCCTCCCAATAACGTAATACGTATGCGATTGTGTCCGGTAGCGTCATAACTAGGAGCACCATCTTCATCTTGCAGGATACGTGACCAATCTTTTTTTAGATGCAGGTAGTATGTTAGGAATCCCTCATGCTCAATCACAATATCTTCAATCGGCCGTACACGTTCTGTCGTCCACTTGGGATTTCCGTTTTCATCCCAACCACTCTGCCTCTCAAATCGGATCACTTCATTTTGGAGGGGAAAACCCCAGCCGTGCAAGGAAACGGTTTCCGAAGGGAAATGGAGTGCGAATTGTTCTGGTGACTGCATACTAAATTCCGGCATCGGTTCCGTCAATTTTGGGGAGACGAAGATAATCTCTACACCATGCAAGCGCCTTCCGGTTCGCTGTCCCGCATAATCAGCGATACCAAATCCCTCCAGTTTATTCATCTCGCCTGGTGGAAGGTAGCGTGAACGTCCTTCATAGTTCAGCTCCAGCACAGCAAAACGACGGAAATCACCTGAAAGACGACTTTCTGCTGTTTCTGGTTTTGCCTGTGTGAGACGTCCGTAAATTTCGTGCCCATTCATTTTCCAGAATTCGAATCCTGCATTGCGGGTACCGGTATAAATCGGTTCGTCGAATTCGAGCAGGAACGAACCGCTTCCCGTTTGCTGTGTGCTTTTGAGTGCCGGAAGTTTCGTATCTTTGAGAACAAAGGACGCATAGCTGAATGCAAATGCTGGATTTTGCCGTAAGTCGCGAATTCCCGCCGTTATAAGGGCTGACTCTTCGGGTGCCTGATCCTGAGCGAAGCCAATACGTAACACGCGGGAGGATTCCTGGGCAAGATACTGTACGGGGATGCTTTTACCCCGGCTGGTTACTTCCAAAAGAAGGTCTTTATCAAGCCAAGCCTGACGCAAAGCGTTGAAGTCAAAAGGACGGGAAAATGTAATGTATATATCGCTTGCCCGATCGGAAGCTACTTTTGTGATTTTATTGGCAGACTGTCGTTTACGTATTTCCTGTAGAAGACGATCAATCTTTTGATTGAGAATAATCCGCCATTTTTTCTCAGGATCAAGAACAGTTTCCAACCGCTTCAATAAAGCAATAACCGAGTCTGGGGTAAGCCCATAGCGTTTGAGATCGTTTGCCAGCGGTTGATGCTCCGTTTTTTGAAGCGTTTCTGTGAACACTTCCATGAGTACAGCTTCGATGGGGCGTGTCCGATCGGCGAGCGCATCCTCCGTAAGCTTCTCTACGACAAGGTGAGCGGCATCTTCCGAGAAGACACGAAGTTCCTCGCTAATACTGTTTCTATCGAACAGTATAGCAAGTGTGCCTGCATTTCTATGCTCCAATGCTTTTATAGTAGATGCATCACCTCCACTCCCCAGTATAAGAGCGAAGTCACGAAGCAGGAGTGCGGCCTGTACTTTGGAAAGCCCCTTCTTTTCTGCTTCGGCGAAAAAGAACGATAGTTCGTTCAATGAAGTCAGCTTTTCGGGCTGCATGTCCTCGTTGTTCGGCACAGGAGTGACAGGAGTGGTAAGTGCATGTACCGGAGCAGGTATTGCTAGCGCTAAAAAAAGGAGAGTAAGGGAAAGACGTTGTAAGATAAATGGGAAACGGTGCATACAATCCTCCTTAAAAATCATTACTTGCTTATATTGTAAGAAGAAAGAAAAGATTGAAAATGGTTCATTCTCACTCTCTTTATAGCCTGAATAGGTGCTAAGATACAAAAGGGAAAATAGATATGATGAATAGTGAACACAGGAAAGTGATCGTATAAAGAAGCAGACGTGAGTATACTTGAGTAAAAAAGGATACCGAAGATAAAAAACATGAAGGAAGGGGAACGATGATGCATCAACAAGATGATAGCAAAGAAGCAGTGAAGCAACAGTTTGCTCAACATGCGGAGAAGTATGTGGCCAGTGAATCACATGCAAAAGGCGGTGATTTGGTCTTGTTAGCAGAGTGGTTACATCCGCATTCGACATGGGTGATGCTTGATGTGGCAACGGGGGGAGGACATGTAGCAAAGACATTATCTCCGTATGTCGGGCATGTATTTGCCACAGATTTGACACCCCGAATGCTGACGCGGGCTGCCGAGCATTTACGTCCAGAGCACCCGAATATATGGTATGTAGTGGCGGATGCTGAAGCGCTTCCGTTCTTAGATGAGACATTTGATGCAGTAACGTGTCGTATCGCTCCCCATCACTTTCCCCGACCAGAGCAATTTGTCCGCGAGGTAGCACGCGTATTAAAGCCAGGTGGAAGATTTTTAATGATTGATAACGTGGCACCTGCAGGTAAACAGCTAGATTTGTTTATGAACAAAGTAGAGAAAGCAAGAGATGAGAGCCATGTACGCTGCTTATCGATAGAAGAGTGGAGAGGGCTTTTTACAGCGGCTGGTTTAACGGAGCGAAGGGAGTCATTGCGTAGGAAAACGTACGATTTTCCGGTATGGGTAGCGCGTATGGCACGCGATACAAAGCAAATCGAAGCAGTGGAAACGTTACTGATAGACGCAGCGGACGAGATGAAGCAA
The DNA here is from genome assembly GCF_001274715.1 of Aneurinibacillus migulanus. GTDB lineage: Bacteria > Bacillota > Bacilli > Aneurinibacillales > Aneurinibacillaceae > Aneurinibacillus > Aneurinibacillus migulanus. Next base: position 1,312,399 of record NZ_LGUG01000004.1, read on the forward strand.
TACTTCGCGGTGAAGATACAGGATGGAAAGGTTATATCCCTACAGGTCGACGAATGGATGGTTTTATTGGAGAAATAGTATAGCAACAAAGAGCGCTTGAGTGATGCAGGCGCTTTTTTTGTGGAGCGTGTGGCATAGAGAGAATCAGACCGGCAATGCTTGCGAGCTTTTCTTATTAATATGGTATACTTTTTGCTTATATTATACAGAGTAACAATTTAACAAAAATTGAGGAGAGATATTGTGTCGGCGAAAAGAAAGATGTTTCTGGCTAATGCTGCGCTGCTTGGCGTGGCGATTTCATGGGGCTATACATTTGTCCTAACGAAAGATTTGCTGGAGGAGATACCGCCGTTTTATTTTCTTGGTACCCGCTTCCTGCTTGCGGCCCTGCTTCTTCTGCCATTAGTGTGGAGAAGTCTGAAACGAACCGGTTGGCAGGTATGGAAAATGGGGATTGGCTGCGGCATAGCGCTCTGGGCAGCCTTTACGCTTCAAGTCATTGGAATTGATTTAACGACGCCTGGAAAAGCAGGGGTAATTACAGGCACGATGGTGGTGCTGGTTCCATTCCTATACTTTGCCTGGGCGCGTATCCCGATGCAGCCAGGGCCAGTGCTTGGAAGTCTTTGTGCATTTAGTGGGCTTGTTCTTCTTTCGTGGGACGGAGGCTGGTCAGGGGTTAATCTCGGGGATGTAATCACATTTGGTGGCGCCATTTTTTTTGCGATTCATATGGTTATGGTAGATCGTTCATATAATCGTGATGTTACATTTGATGCGCTTGTATTCGTCATGATCCAATTACTAATAGTAGGCATTATCGACACAGGGATTGCTGCTTTCATCGAACCGTTTCCAGCTCTGGGCAATATTTCACCATACGGATGGTTCGCATACGGTTTCGATTTGCTCTTTGGAACCCTTTTGGCCTATATTGTACAGGTAAAAGCACAGAAGCATTCACCACCGACACATGTTAGCCTATTGCTCGCGTTCGAGCCGGTATTTGCATTCGTTTTCTCCTGGCTGTTATGGGGAGAAGCAGTTAGCGCCGCTATCATTACGGGCGTGTTTTTGATTTTATCTGGTATTTTCGTGACGGAGGGCTTTGATATGCTGCGTGCGAAAAGCAAATCTCCCGCTCCTGAACTCAAACGTTCTTCTTGATTTATCCCGGTCTAACAGGCAGTAAGCCCTTCACTGGGAAAGGCAGAACCGTAAGCTGATATAAGTTTTACTTTATATGGCACAAAGGCCGGCTTCTTTAATTAAGAGTCGGCCTTTAGTGTATTTTTCGATTGTTTTTAATTGTATCTAGGATGCCAGTAATATCGATTACTTAAGAAAGATGATATAAAATGAAGAAAATCAGATTATGAATTAACGCATATATTATTCTGTTTTGCATAATTTTTGAGAACGTATTGGAAATTATCCTTGAAATCAACAGAACATGGTAATATGTATATAAAAACGTTTACATTGTTCAATGAAAATCCAGGGAGTAAAGTCGGCAGAGGTATAGGGAGGAGAAGGCGTTGTTGGGAATTGAAAGGCTTTTGCTGAACATCTTGTTTATCATTTTACCGATTTTCCTATTTCAAATCTTCTTTGCAGAAAAATTGTTTAAAGGACCAAAGGTATGGTACACAGTCGTTGTTGGATTGTTTGCCTCCGCTACAGTGATTCTGTGTATGACGTTTCCGTTTACGTTTCTGCCTGGATACATCTTCGACATGCGTTCGATTCCGCTTATTATTGCGACATTATATTGTGGATATAAAGCAGGAATTAGCACGCTGGCAGTGTTGATTTTATACCGCTACTATGTGGGAGGAGAAGGATTTTATACCACTTTTTATACATATCCTATAATCACTGCGGTCGCTCTCATCTGCGTTCCCCGCTTTCGGCGCGCTGAAAAGGAAAAGCGGGAGACAATAGCTCTTTGGCTAGCTATTCTTTCTTCCTCCCTTGTTCTTCTTATGACATTGCTCCTGCTGCCGGAAGAGAATAAGATAGAGCTTAAATTCGTGCAGTTTGCGTTCGAATATTCATTGATTCAATTAGGCGGCATATGGATAGCCGTCTATCTGATTGAAAATATGCGTAAAAACATAATGATGCAGCAGGAAATTCAACGAGCTGAGAAACTATATGCAATGGGCGAACTGGCGGCATCAGTTGCCCATGAGATACGCAATCCGCTCACCGTTGTGCGTGGATTCCTTCAATTGTTTGGTCGACAGCAAATCCCTGTGGAGAAGCAAGGGGACTATATCGATATTATGCTAAAAGAGTTGAACAGGGCTGAAGAAATCATTAGTGATTACTTAACATTCGCTCGTCCGCAAATCGAGAGCCGGGAACGCATCGAAGTAGGCGAGCAAATCCGGCAGATAGCGGGAGTCATGACATCATATGCATTGCTAAAAAATGTGGATATTTACACGGAGACAGAAGATCATTTATTCCTTGAACTGAACCGTTCAAAATTCTCTCAGTGTATGATTAATCTTATGAAAAACGGCGTAGAAGCGATGCCGGAGGGAGGAACTCTTACCGTACGAGCTTTTCGTCAGGACAAAGATGTGGTTATTGAGATTATCGATACTGGAAAGGGGATGAGTCAGGAGGAAATAAAGAGGCTGGGGAATCCTTTCTATTCAACCAAAGAGAAGGGGACAGGCCTGGGGCTTATGGTGTGTTATCGAATTATCGAGGCATGGGAGGGCAAAGTGGAAGTTCGAAGCGAAAAGGAGAAAGGTACTCATTTCTCGATTATTCTTCCGGCTTTATCTGATGAATTATAATATGGAATTATTTAGATACTACTGGCGGAATTTGGTTCCAAGGAAAAACCGTTAACAAAATAGTAAGTTCAATGACTTCCGCTCAAAACGCTCATGGTGGTCAAGAGCAGACGATTCTTCAATTATATACAACCATGTATCATTGGGGTACAATTGTGGTAGCTCCGGGTTATACCGACCCTATTCTTTATGGGACGGAAGGAAATCCATACAGAACCAGTGTATCAGTTGACCAAGATAATAAGATGGTTGGTGATGTTCAAGCTTTCCAAAATGTGGTTCACCATCAAACCAAGCGTGTGGTCACAATTGCAGAATGGGTTAAAAAAGAATGCAATAAAAAATACGTGTGACATACAAAGCTGGGCATTTCATCTTTAATTATTCGTTGAAACAAAAAGCTCCTTTTCGATACATAAAAACGAATAGAAAAGCAGAATATAGGAGGGGTGTAAAAAGTACAATACAGGAGGAGTTCAAAAGTGGCACAGCAACAAATGGACACGAACCAATTAAAACAGGCTGAAGCATCAACAACAATTGCTAAGAACCTTATTACACAAGCGATTGAACAATCATCTGCAAATCAGCTTGTAGCACAAGAAGCTTTAAAACAAGCATCTGCAGAGATTGCTCAAGCTCAAACAGCAATAAGTCAAGTACAATCAGCTATGCAAACACAGCCAGCCCAGGTATCAAAATAAAACAAGCATTATAAACTAAAAAGTTACTGAATCAAGCGTCTTATAAATTATTCTGAAAAATTCCATATATATGTTTTAATGCTTTTAAGAATATAAAAAGAGAGACCATAAAAAACGGTCTCTCTTTTTAATGGATAAGAAAATAGATGTCGCCGTAAAGCTATATAAACTACACTTGATATTTTGACAGGGTAGCGTGGTTGGAAGTAGGTGAAGAGGTTGGATGCGCCCTGCGCTCCAGCAGAAGAAAGGCAAACGTGTCTTTTTCCAACCGCCCACCGCCCTTCCTTTTTTTCTTACGAAGCGTTACGGTTGCGATGTTTGCTATAAGGAACACACATAGGCGTGCCATACAGTGGATCATTGATAATACGACAATCAAGATGGAAGACTGAGCGAACAAGTTGCTCTGTAATAATATCTTCAGGCCTTCCTTCTGCAAATACGTTCTGATTTTGCAGAGCGACAATATGGTCAGCATACCGACAGGCCAGGTTAATATCATGTAGTACCATTACAATCGTTCGCTTCTGACTGCGGTTTAGCTCAGCCAAAATGTCGAGTACTTCGATCTGATGCGTCATATCGAGGTACGTAGTTGGTTCATCAAGCAGCAAAGCGTTCGTGCCCTGAGCCAATACCATAGCGATCCAGGCTCGCTGGCGTTGTCCGCCCGACAAGGCATCTACAGGGCGTTCCGCCAGTTCAGTTAGCTGAGTCGCCTCAAGCGCCCAACGTACCATGTTTTCGTCTTCTTCCGACCATTGCTGTAGCCACGATTGATACGGATATCTGCCTTGCTTAACAAGTTGCAGGACGCTCAGACCTTCGGGAGCACCGGTTGTTTGCGGCAGAATCGCCAGACGTCGCGCTACTTCTTTGGTTGATAGGTGGGAAATACTCTGGCCGTCCAGAATAACCGAACCGCCGGCCGGTTTCAACAGGCGGGCCAGCGAACGAAGCAATGTGGACTTGCCGCACCCATTGCTCCCGATAAAGACCGTAACTTTTCCTTCCGGAATCGTAATATCCAGGTCTTGGATCACAGTACGGTTGCCGTAAGCGAGCGTCAAGTTTTCTGCCGCAAGTGTTTTCATAGGTAACATTCCCTTCCTTCTTATTGGTTCCGGTATTTATATAACAGGTACATGAAGAACGGTGCGCCAATCGCCGATGTGAAAATACCGACTGGCAAATCGAGTGGTGACAATGCCGTGCGAGCGATTAAATCACCCGCTACTACAATAAAAGAACCAATTAGCGCTGCCATTGGCAGCAGGGCACCGAATGACGGGCCGACCAGCTTACGTGCGATCTGAGGAGCCAGCAGCGCCACGAATCCGATTGCGCCGCCGATGGCGACAGCTGCCCCTGCCAGTGCCACACAGACTAGAAGCAGTACAGCACGCTGCCGTTCCACATGGTGCCCGACGCCTTGGGCTACATCGTCGCCCAGTTGCTGTACATTAATGCTTCGGCCAAGCAGCACCGCCAGCGGAATAAATACCAGTGCCCACGGCAGAAGCGTAAGAACATCGTTCCAGTTCGTTCCGTATACGCTTCCTGCCAGCCAGACCATCGCTTTGCTCGTTAGATACACGGGGCTTACAACTAATAGAAGCGTAGTAAGAGCAGACATGCACGAATGAATACCTACACCGATAAGTACTAGACGCATCGTGCTCACACCCTGCTTCCAGGCCAGGAAATAAATAAGTACTATAACAAGACCAGCCCCAAGCAGTGCCGAGACCGGAAGCCATCGAATCGAAGCGGCAGGAAACACGGTGATGAAGGCGACAGCCGCCACCGAAGCTCCGCCTGTAATGCCGAGCAAGTCTGGAGATGCGAGCGGGTTGCGTACCATTCCTTGCAGAATGGCCCCGGATACGGCTAGGCAGGCCCCTACCAGCATGGCTGTGAGCACGCGCGGGAGGCGGAATGTCTGGACAACCAGATTATGTTCGGGCGCACCCATTCCTAGCAGAACTTTTAGCACATCAATTGGTGCAATGAAAAAATCACCAATTCCGATACTAAATAAAATTAATATGAATGTCAGCAGTAAGAAAAATAGACTGAATATAATAGAGCGCCTATCTAATAGAAAGGAAAACTTACCTTTTCCACCGCGTACGGGTATGTAGTTCTTCACGATTGCCATCCTCCTTTTCGTGCCGCATAGATGAAGAACGGAGCCCCGATCAGCGCGGTCATTACACCGATGGGCAGTTCTTTTGGCATGGCGACGAAACGGGCCAGAATATCGGCAATCAAGAGCAAAATCGCCCCGAACAAACCACTGTACGCGATCATCCACCGTGTATCGATTCCTACTATAGGTCGGACGATGTGCGGAATAATCAACCCGACAAAGCTAATCGGACCGGCTACCGCGATGGAACTCCCGGCCAATACGACAATAAGGATACCGGCGCCGACTTTAACGAATGCAGTACGCTGCCCAACCCCCTTGGCAACATCATCTCCAAGTTTCAGTGTATTCATCGGTCCTGCGATAATAAGGGATGCGACAATCGCGACTATCATATAAGGAAGCACCGAAATGAGAATGTCAAGCTTTCTGCCTGCCACTGAACCAGAAATCCAGAATAACACTTCTTCCATGGCAGATTCGTTAAATATGAGAATTCCTTGGGTAAGGGACGAAGCAAGCGCAAACATGGCAGCGCCTGCAAGGGTTAACTTAAGCGGCGTCGCACCTCCTCGACCCAGTGAGCCAAGTGCATAGACGGCGATTCCGCTGATTGCGGCTCCCAGAAATCCAATCCATGTTAAAGCCGTCAGTGTGCTAACGGAAAAAAAGGCAACTGCGATAACGATGAGAAGCGAGGCACCTGAGTTGATGCCGAGAATGCCTACATCGGCCATTGGATTTCGGGTGAGCGCTTGAATAAGTACACCGGAAATCCCGAGGCACATGCCAACCGCAACCGCGATAAGCGCTCTGGGAATCCGAACTTCGCGGATAACGATATGTTCATTCGTACCGGAAAAATTCGTATATGCTTCTATTAGCGTTTGCCAACTGGTATCGATGACACCGAAGATAATGCTAGCGTACACCGCCAACACAAGAATGACGGCGCCAATTAGGAGCCCTGCAATTTTCAATTGCGTACTTGGCAGCAAAACTCTCATCTCTCAATCCTACTTCCCCTACAAACATGCTGAATATCAATGTATGTTTTTTTTCTAATTCAATGATAAAGTTTAAGGTTATTTGGCGAACCTGTCAATGATTCTGAAACTCATTATCAATGCTTTATTATTTTTTATTGACAAAATGGATACAAGCGGTTAGTATAATATCGGAAATGATAATCATTATCATGATTAAAGGGGAGAACAACAGTGTTTACTACATACAAAAGAAGGAAAAGAAACATCTTCACGCTTCTGACGATGCTGCTCGCTTTTGCGGTATTCGTATCCGGATGTGGTTCTCAGCAGACCTCTTCTGAAAAAGGAGGCGAAGCGGGTGGAGAACAAAAGAAGGAAGCGACTCGCACGATAAAACATGTAATGGGTGAAACAAAAGTGCCTGAGCATCCGCAAAAAGTCGTTGTGTTAACTAACGAAGGAACGGAAGCGGTACTTGCGCTAGGCATTAAGCCTGTTGGTGCCGTGAAGTCATGGAAAGGCGAACCGTTCTATGACCATATTGCTAAGGAAATGGAAGGCGTAACCGTAGTAGGGGATGAGCATCAGCCAAGCCTTGAGAAAATCGCGGCATTGAAACCGGACTTAATTCTTGGAAATAAAATGCGTCAGGAAAAAGTGTACCAGCAGCTTTCTGAAATCGCACCGACCGTTTTCACAGAAGAGTTGCGCGGCGCATGGAAAGATAACTTTAAAGTGTATGCCGAAGCGCTGAACAAGAAAGCGGAAGGCGACAAAGTTCTTGCAGATTGGGATAAGCGTATCGCTGACATTAAACAAAAAGCTGGAGATAAGCTTTCGACTCAAGTATCCGTCGTTCGTTTCATGACAGGTAAGACGCGTATTTATTATAAAGACACATTCTTAGGCATGATTCTTAACGAAATCGGATTTGCTCGTCCTGCTTCGCAGGATAAAAATGAATTCGTCGATGAAGTAACAAAAGAACGTATCCCGGATATGGATGGCGACGTAATGTTCTACTTCACATATGAGACAGGTGATGGCCAGGCTTCTAAAGTGGAGAAAGAGTGGACGGAAGATCCGCTGTGGAAGAATCTAAAAGTTGTGAAGAGCGGAAACGCACATAAAGTAGATGATGTTATCTGGAATACGGCTGGCGGCGTGAAAGCAGCCAACCTTCTGTTGGATGACCTCGAAAAATATCTACTTAAATAAGAGGGTAAATAAAAACCAGGATAATGTGTCCTGGTTTTTTCTTTTGCATATAAAGACAGGAAGCACGGTGTATCCGGCTTCCTGTCCTTCTTATTTTCCGATTTTGGCGGATACCCGCTTTTCCAATCCGTCTAGAATCTCCTTGCCTTCTTCCTTATTCAGCAAGTCGAGACGAATCAGAAAATCCACGATGCGAGAGAGACCGAACATCTGTGTATCCAGTACTTCTTCGTATAGTGGACACTTCGGCATCGTCAGGTTCGTGCGTTGCACCTCGATTAGATGTTCAATCTTATCGGCTTCCGCCCGTAACAATTGCATGGTTTGTTCTTTCAAAGCATCCATTCAAATAGCCACCTTCTCCTTGTCCATCCTCGCAATATTTAGAAGGAAGTCTTTTTTTATACGTTATCTTGAGTATAGCAAAAATGGAGAAGAAATGTAGCCTTTCATGCGTTTATTCCATTTTTCGGTCATCCTGGATGGTTCGCCCGGGATAAAACATCTGTTCGGGACAGACGGGGTTCACTTTTCCGGTCAGCCGCAGCGGCGTAATTCGATATACGGATGTCGGGTTACCAAGGCTGGAACGATATTTATCCACATGGGATGAGGCAAGAGCGCCTGAATAGTAACCAGGTACATATTTTCTTAGCATGGCCTGAAGCGCCTCTGTAGCCTCTTTGAGTGATTCAACCTTCTCTGGATAGCCGAACACCATCACACTCCGGTAGGCGGTGCTAGTGTGGGCTGGAACCGGGTCAGCGATGGTGCCCCAATCTTCTACCACTGTAAAACAAACCGGCGCTTCTTGCTGGGTCAGAGCGTCCGTCTTCCGACCTTCACTGCTCCCATGAAAGTAAAGACTTCCATTATGCCAAATAAAATTAAGCGGTACAACGTACATGCCTTCATTATCCTGAAGGCCCAGATATCCGGTACGTACTGTTCTTAGGCATGTTTCTATTTCTGCCTGTGAGGTTAGTTCATTGACCTTCCGTCGGATTGGACGTGTATTTTGATTTTTTATTTGTTCTGCCATCTTTCTTCCTCCCTTGTGTTGTATACATATAATTGTTCTGCTAGTCTAAAAGAACAGAACAATACGGCAAAATTTTTAGAATTATACTGAAGGGAGAATATGATGTCAATTCCTTTTTTGCATATACAGCGAGCAAGCAGAATACCATTATCCGAGCAAATAGAAACACAAATTGTACGTGCGATTCGGACCCGGCGCATGAGAGCGGGACAGGCGCTGCCGACGGTGCGTCGGCTGGCGGCTTCGCTTGGAGTTAGCATAGAGACGATTCAGAAAGCATATAGCGCCTTAAAGGAGGAAGGGTGGATCGAGAGTCGTCCCCGCTATGGTACGACGGTCAGCCATACGCTCCCGGCTTCGCTGCTTATGTTATCACCGAAACGGGAGGAAGAGAGAGGCCCTTTCCTGTCAAGAATCAAGGAGTATAAGCAGGCAGACGGTTTTATTCCAGTATCGGGCATTTCGCTGCCTCCGACAGATAGAGAATTTATGCGCGCATTCCGTCAGGCCGGAGAAGAAGCGGTTGAAGGAATGTTTGCTGCAGGTGAACCGGGGCCGTTCGGTTTGCTTCCGCTTCGCAGCCGGATTCAGGGACTGTTGGCTGCACGAGGATGTTGGACGAACATAGAGGACATATGTATGGTGAATGGTACACAGCAGGCACTCTGGCTTTTGGCGGATCAGATTTTTAAGCCGGGTGATGCAGTGGCTGTGCCTGCTATGTGTTATTTGCCGGCAAGGGATGTATTTTGTGATCGGGGAGTACGCGTGATTTCCGTTCCCGTGGGCAGTGAAGGAATGGATATGGACACTTTGGAAAAGATATGTGAGAAGGAGAAAATTACAGCCTTATATGCGATGCCAAATGCCCATTATCCTACAGGAGCTTCCTGGTCTGTATCAACAAAACAAGCGGTGCTTGGATTAGCTAGACGGTTTGAATTTTCGATTATCGAAGATGAATACTTCGGTGAATTATATTATACGCCGCATCCGCCTTCCACATTGTATGGTATGGCAGAGGAGAGGGGAGAGGTGCCTGTTTTCTATATGAGTTCATTCAGCACCATCGTGCATCCGAATCTGCGGCTTGGCTATATGGTGCTTCCCAAGGAATACCGGGAGAGGTTACAAAAGGCAAAATATTTGCTTGATGGCACGACCGCGGTACTGAGCCAGCAGCTTTTTCTTCAAGTTTGGGATCGCGTGAATTTTCCAGGTTATATGGAGCGCAAACGAGAAGAGCTTAGACAGGCGCGCAATGCGGCAATGGACAGTTTACAGCGTCGTTTGCCCGCGGAATACACGTTTCATACTCCAGAGATGGGGGTATGTACTTGGGTGTATGCTCCGCAGGATTTCGATAGCCTCGGTTTTTTCGATGCATGCCTTAAACGTGGTGTGTATGTCTGTCCCGGAGACGCATTCGCTGTAGAGGACCCGATTCCGGGTTTTCAAGTAAAATTCGGAGCAGTAGCACCAGCAGTATTGGATGAAGGATTGCGACGTATCGCTGAAGTACTGTTGTTTGATCGGTAAATTCTCTGGATTTTATTCCGTATGCTTGCTTGACTTATACAGAGAAAAGAGTATAATAAAGATATGTTAATTATAATTGTTTTAAATAAGTAATAAATATAAATTAAAGCTAACAGGAGGATGTAAAATGAAAAACATTGCTGAGGTATTAAATCAACAAATTGCAAACTGGACTGTGCTGTACACGAAGCTGCATAACTACCATTGGTATGTGAAAGGTAGCCAATTCTTCACGCTACATGCAAAATTTGAGGAATTCTATAACGAGGCAGCGCTTCATATTGATGAATTGGCCGAAAGATTGCTGGCCTTAAAAGGTGCGCCAGTCGCGACAATGCGTGAATCTCTGGAACTGGCTTCCGTGAAAGAAGCAAGCAATAAGGAAGATGCACGCGAGATGGTACAAGCACTTATAAACGACTTTGAACAGATTAATAAAGAATTAAAAGAAGGTATGGAGCTGGCTGAGAAGGAAAATGATGAAGTAACAGGAGATATGCTGTTGGCAATTCATTCTTCACTAGAGAAGCACATCTGGATGCTCACATCGTTCCTCGGATAATTGCCACAACAAGGCGAAGCGCAAAGCTTCGCTTTTTCTTTTGGTAAATAAGAATATTGACGGATAAGCAATACAACTATAGAATGTAAAGCGTAATGATTATGGTTTGTGTATGTAGAGAAGGTTTGCAAGATGAATAAAAGACGAGGAGTGAGTCGAATGGCAACGTGGGATTTATCCGGTACACAGCATCATGTATTCATTTGTAACGGAGGGAGCTGCATGAAGCGCGGTGGGGAAGAAGTTACGCAGGCTGTCCGAAAAGCGATTGCTGAAAAAAATGCGGATTCACTCATTCATACGACACGGACCCGCTGTAACGGTCGGTGTGAAGATGCTTGTGTAGTGATTGCGTATCCCCAGGGAATATGGTATCGCGGAGTAACGCCGGAGGCATGTCCGGATATTATAGCACAACTGCTATATGAAGAAGAGGCACGTTCTCCACAGGTAAGTTATACATACAGCACTGAAGGGTTTGTTCCTTCTGAAGAAGCGGTGACAGGTGTGAAAAAGTAAACAAAAACGCTCCGGGATATTATTTTTCCGGAGCGTTTTTATATATGGGCCCATTGTTTACACATTTTCATCTATTCTCCTTAGTTCCCACATTTGCAAATGAAAACAGCAGGAACGGGGAAGCAAGTAGCAGGACGATAAATAAACCTGCTTCAATCATGTGTATGTCTATGATTCTCCCCACCTTTTAATTGAAAATAATTATTATGTTCAATTATAAAGACAGTGATCGATGCCGTCAATAAAAATCTGCCTATTTTCATTTTTCCCCTTTCCAATGGGAAAAAAATAGATTATAATAACTATAAATTAGTTGCTTTAATGCAAAAAAATTAGACAAGAACAAAAATGAAAATCATTCTTAATTAGAAACGGGTATGCTGCTGTCCAAAGGGACAGCAGCATTCGTGCTTTCTGTGACAAAATTGAGATTTATTATCAGAGGTGAATACGAATGAGCGAAATGAAAACCACATGTACACAATCTGTATCGGTGAAGCCAGATTTGAAGCAGGCAGAGTGGAAGCAGACGTTGCAACGACATGCTGAAGGTATTGCGGCCATGGCATGCGGCGTGTTGACGTTTGGCGCGTGGATGCTACAGGATAGTGGAATGGCCTGGACTTTCGTGTTGTATGTACTTGCATATTGTGTCGGAGGATATGTGAAAGCGAAAGAAGGTCTCGTTACACTGTATAAAGAGCGGGAGCTGGATGTTAATTTGCTCATGCTGCTCGCAGCGGCCGGGGCAGCCAGCATCGGGTATTGGTTTGAAGGTGCGATTCTCATTTTTATTTTCTCACTGAGCGGGGCGTTGGAGAATTATACAATGAAACGCAGTAGTAAGGACATCGCGTCATTGATGGATATAAAGCCAGAGACTGCCTTGCTGTATAAGGATGGTAAGGAGAGCCAGATTAAGATTGAAGAATTAAACATAGGTGATTTCGTCATTGTTAAGCCGGGTGAGCGCATCCCGGCAGATGGCATCGTCCGTGAAGGTGTATCATCCGTCAACCAGGCATCGATTACTGGTGAATCCATTCCTGTGGAGAAGGAAGTGGAGGATTCGGTATTTGCAGGAACTTTGAACGGAGAAGGCGCTCTAATAATTGAAGTAACAAGTGGAAGCGAGTCAAGCTTATTCTCAAAAATTATTCGTCTCGTACAGGAGGCGCAGAGCGAGATGCCCCCTACACAGCAATTCATCGAGCGCTTTGAAGGAGTGTATGCCAAGGCTGTAGTTGGAATTACGTTGCTGCTGATGACAGTGCCACACTATGTCCTCGGCTGGACCTGGTCTGAGACGTTGTACCGCGCCATGGTATTTCTCGTCGTAGCTTCGCCTTGTGCGCTCGTCGCTTCTATTATGCCAGCGATGCTATCCGCCATATCCAACAGCGCTCGTAAAGGTGTGCTGTTCAAAGGTGGTGCACATCTGGAGAATTTGGCTGGTATCCGTGCGATTGCATTCGATAAAACAGGCACGCTGACAGCAGGAAGACCGGAGATTACTGATGTTGTACCATTACAGGACTATAGTAAAGAGCAACTGTTATGGATTGCAGGATCTATCGAGAGCTTATCCGAGCATCCGATTGGCAGGGCGGTAACAGAAAAAGCGGAAGCTTGTGGAAGACCATTGCTTCGGCCGAAACAATTAACGGCAGTAACCGGATTTGGTGTGGTGGCAGAATTTGAAAATGAGACGTGGAAGATCGGAAAAGAAGCATTCGTGGATGCACGAGGCAAGCATGAAATGCTATCGAAGCTGACCCAGCGTCTGGAGATGGAGGGAAAGACGGTCATCTTCATCCAGAACGACAGGGGGATTGCGGGTGTACTGGCAGTGCAGGATACGCTTCGTCCTGAGGCAAAAGAAACAATAGCTCAATTAAAAAAACTAGGGATTACGATTGTTATGCTAACGGGAGATAAACGCTCAACAGCAGAGGCGATTGCCGTTGAAGCCGGGGTTGATGAAGTATATGCTGAACTCTTGCCGCAAGAGAAGGTTGAAAGCGTCAAAGCACTCAGGGAGCGGTACGGCAAAGTGGCAATGATAGGAGACGGGGTTAACGACGCCCCCGCTTTGGCAACCGCATCGGTCGGTATTGCGATGGGAAGCGCAGGCAGTGATGCGGCTCTTGATACAGCCGACCTGGTACTGATGAATGACGATTTAGGAAAAATTCCAACGGCGATTCGGTTGGGGAAAAAAACAGGGCGGATCATTAAGCAAAACATTGTCTTTTCGCTAGGAGTTATCTTGCTGCTTATTCTATCTAACTTTGCTCAATTCTTGAGTTTGCCACTTGGTGTTATTGGGCACGAAGGCAGTACCATTCTCGTTATTTTGAACGGACTCCGTTTATTGAAATCATAATGAATCGAGCTAGAGGTGTTGAAAGGAGGCTGACCGTTTTTTTTTGACGGTGCCTCCTTTTTGTTTTTTTCTGGCTATACGTGCGAAAGAATTGGTAGCAAAATATCAAAGGTAGTACCGATCCCAGGCTCGCTGTACACCTGGATGGTGCCTTTGTGGTTTTTAATAATGTTATAGCTTACCATTAGACCAAGCCCTGTTCCTTTTTCCTTTGTCGTATAGAATGGTTGTCCCAGCTTTTCGATTTTCTCTGTAGGGATGCCGATGCCTTGATCAGAGAAGCGAATGAGTACATGGTTGTCATCCTGGCGCCAGAGGCGAACGTGAATATCCCCGCCATCGGGCATTGCTTCCAACGCATTTTTCAAAATATTAATAAATACTTGTTTCAACTGATTGGCTTCGCATTCTACCTTAGGCAAATCACGTTCATAGTTCGGAATGATTTGGACCTTTTTCATAATAGCCTGTGTTTCAAATAGATTAATCGTATGCTGTACAATTTCCTGCAGACAATTCTTATGGAAGTGTACGTGCTGGGGCTTGGCCAGCATTAGAAAGTCGCTAATGATTGTTTCGATGCGATCCACTTCGGAAAGCATAATTTTCGAATATGGGAAATGCGAATGGTCTTCCTGATTAAACAGCTGGATAAATCCTTTTAAAACGGTTAGCGGATTTCGGATTTCATGGGCTACACCCGCGGCCAGGCTGCCAGCGATAGAGAGGGTATCCGCTTTGCGCAGCGCATCTTCCGCTTTTTTCTTGTCTGTAATGTCACGGATAACGACCATAAAGGCCGATTGGTTATTGTATTGGATTGAAGTAGCCGCTACGTCCACGTTAAGCACGCTTCCATCTTTGCAGATGATTTTTTCCTCGACAGGATCGAGTATGGCGCTCTCTTCTGTCATTTTCTGAATGCGCTGCTGGACGATTTCATGATAATCCGGATGAATATAGTCAAAGAGTGAATTTCCGATTAGCTCCTGCGGGTCCTCATATCCAAGCATCCGGGCACCGGATTTGTTAACGAACAGACAGTTTCCGTTCTGGTGAAGCAGAATCATATCCGGCGAGAGTTCTATGAGTCGGCGGTACAACTCTTCGCTTTCACGCAGTTGCCTTTCTTTCTCTTCTAGCGCTTGTTTTGAAAGATGAAGAGAGGCGATATCACGTCGGATGACGATATACAGGATGATGCCGGTAATGAAGGTAAACAGCAACGCTTTTGTTATATGAATCAGAAATGTATAGGTTGAAAGATTTAGCAGCTCCCCTACGATTTTATCCGATAGTAAAATATATATGGAAGAAAGAAGTACGTAGAGAAGCGGGATTTTGTATAGTTTTAAGTCGGAAAACATCAAAATTCCTCCGTCTGCTTTGAATTCGTTTCTCTCATATTACTATATGAATCGCTGTTATCGGAATTGAATATGAAAAAAATGAAAGTGAACATTTTTCCTTTTTTTATATTGTAATTATTATTTTTTATAAGTTATTTATTAATTAAAGATTGACGATAAATTAAAGTTCTTATATTATTTAAAACGTAATTATTATTATTTATAATAAAAGGGGAATGAAAATGAATCAGGAAAAAATCCCTGTTACGGTATTGAGCGGATATTTGGGTGCTGGAAAAACGACTTTATTAAACCATATATTGAACAACCGCGAAGGATTAAAAGTAGCAGTAATCGTGAATGACATGAGCGAAGTAAACATCGATGCGGAATTAATTGAGAAAGGTACATCGCTATCACGAACAGAAGAGAAGCTGGTGGAAATATCGAATGGCTGTATTTGTTGTACATTGCGGGAAGACTTGATGCAGGAAATCGAGCGGCTGGCTACTGCAGGAAAATATGATTATATCTTGATCGAATCGACCGGTATTGGCGAGCCGATACCAGTAGCACAGACGTTTACATATCAAGATGAAGAAAGCGGGATCGACGTAACGAAGTATTGTCGTCTGGATACGATGGTGACGGTAGTGGATGCCTACCGCTTCTGGCGGGATTTCTCATCGGGTGAGAGTCTCCTAGAACGCGAACAGGCAGTAAGTGATGATGATAGACGCGAAGTTGTAGATTTGCTGATTGATCAGATTGAATTTTGTGACGTACTTATTTTGAATAAATGCGATATGGTGACGGAAGAAGAGCTGGAGCGGTTAGAAGGCGTATTACGTAAACTCCAGCCCTCGGCCCGCTTTATCCGTGCATCTCATGGACAAGTGGCCCTAAAAGAAATATTAAATACTAATTTATTCGATTTTGATAAAGCGTCCCAATCAGCCGGCTGGATTCAGGAACTGGAGCGGGAGGAACATGCTCCGGAAACGGAGGAATATGGTATCTCTTCATTTGTATATCGGCGCAATCGTCCGTTTCATCCAGAACGATTGGCTGACTGGTTTGCTGATTGGCCAGCGGAAGTCGTGCGCGCTAAAGGATTTATGTGGTTAGCGACTCGCAATGAAATGGCCGTTAGCGTAAGTCAAGCAGGGCCATCCATTCAGCTTGGTGAAGCCGGATACTGGGTAGCGGCTATGTCGGAAGAAGAACAGCAGCTCTATATGAAAGAAGATCCGGAATGGGCGGCGACCTGGGATCGGAAATGGGGCGATCGGATGACGGAGATTGTGTTAATCGGTATAGAGATGAACAAGCATGAGATTGTAAAGACGCTGGATCTGTGTCTGCTGACTGCAGAAGAAGAGGAGGCTGACTGGAGCTTATTTGCGGATCCGTTGCCTGCATGGGAAGAAGCGGAGGAAGTACAAGAACAGAACGTATAGGTAAGTGTAGTAGCACCCTGTAATATAAGCAGGGTGTTTTTTTAATGAATAGGAAAGTAGATGTCACTGTAGACGAGCATCAAGGCTCATAAGTTTTTCTTTCAAAAAAGAATCATTATTATTTTAGAGGACGCATACCTTGTAGGGAGGGACAGACCATGGAACGAAGCGGTAAGTGGCATTTTGACGCCGGAAGATTCGCACAGGGAATGGTACTGCTTAACTTTGTGTTGTTTTTGTACAAGATTTTCGAAACAGGGGAAATTAGCCGCCTGGTCGCTCCTTCTTTTATGCTGCTAACTTCAGGTATGGCTCTGCTGTTAGGCCTGCTTGCAGTATATGCTTTTATAACATGTTTGTACCAGCATAAGGAGGATGCCGGATGCGTTCATTGCTCGTTCGTTGGCAGGAGCGAGTACAGAAGGTGGAGTGCTGAGCTTTCTAGTTATCGGTCAGATGATCGATATCAGGAATTTTTTGCTGCTCCCACGTGCATTTCACCGCAGAATCGTTGTGCTGGCGTTTTTTATCACTTTTCTTTTGCCTTTTGTACTTGGTGTGTTCATTAACTACCGTGGATAGAGAGAAACGGAGCGTATATATTCGCTCCGCCTCATTCTAATTATTTTATTTTACAACGGGTTGCCGCTATCGCTCCAGCGCCACTCTTCCAGAATTTTAGCAATGCGTGGCGCCATTCCATCTCCATATTCCATTGGATACTGGATTTGAATGATAAAGTAACGTTCCCCATGCTTGCCAAGCAGCAGACGATGAAACTTTCCATTGGCTTGGTATGCATAGGCTTTGCTTGCCCATGGCGTTTCTTTGGTACTTTGTTCGTGCTCCGCTTTGTAATCGTAGGCACGAATCATTTCTTCTGGATGAATATTTTTTGACGGAAAAAATATATGAAGGAATGCGTCGGCATTACGCTTTCCGCCAAAGTTAGCTATCATTCGAACACTGTCGCCTTCCCCGGAGCTGGCTGTATTCGCGATCATATCCGAGGGATAATAGGTGGTGAAGGGCCAGCCTTGTTGTCTAAATAAATGAAACATCATTTTTTCAGGCATTCCTTCGATATAAACAGTTTCTTCCTTTGTAGTCGGCCGGTTCTGCTCGTTATCTCCAGGCAATGATGGAAGCAGTGCTGGATCGGATGGCTGTTCCGGACGAGGCTTTAGTTCTTTCCGTCCTTGTTCATATACATTCTTTAAAAACTGTACTGCTTCGGCACGTGTCAGTGTGTCTTTTCCTCGATACGAAGCGATGCTTATCACCCCGGGAATTTTGCCGAAAGCCAGCTTTTTGCCCAGTACATAGCGAATGGCATCATCGCCTGTATAGTATGCACCATTGATTGCGGCAATCAACTCCGCTACCTTTTCCCGGGTAATGGACATATGCCGTGCTTTTGTGTTATTCAAGCCAGCAAGCGGATAGCGAAGACTCTGTGCCTTTTTATAATAAGGCTCGGTCCAATCGTTTCCTGTTTTAGCGAGGGAAGGAATAGATAAACCGATGAGCATGCTAAGAAATTCCGCTTCTGTTGTTGCCTTATCCGGTTTGAATGTCCCATCTCCATAGCCCGAAATCACATGCCGTTTCACACCCCACGAAATGGCTCCGTTTTTCCAAGCCCAGTGACTGGAAGACACATCGGTAAATGACGGATCTTGTGCCCATGTAGTGCCTCCGGCGAGAAGGGTAAAAGCGGCGATGGAGCACGCGATTCCACGTTTCATTTTACTCTTGTCCATACGTATTCATCGCTCCCTTTGAGGTGCTTTCTTACTTTATGTAGACTAAGCGAAAGCAAGAATGTTTCTCTGATGTACAGCAATTCCGCACATGTTCCTAACAGGAATATTAGGAAGCAGGCTTACTGCGAAATCGTATCGCTAACCAGAGGATAAGACCGACGATGAGGAGAATACTAAGTGCCAACAAACCGTAATCATGCACAGCGGTGCCGATTCGATCGATGTACCGACCGAATACACGCCCGATAAAGAAGAAAAGAAGTGTCCAGACGAAGCCGACCGTGTAGGAAAACAGCGCATACCTTGCAAATGACATGCGCCCAATGCCGACCAGATAGGGTACAAGGTGGCGCACAATTGGAAATGCATAACTAAGACACAGTGAATACGAGCCGTATTTATTAATCAAGTCATATGATTTTGTTAAGTATTTATCCACATTTTTCTTTTTCTTAAGTTTGTTTAATACTGGCGGGCCCATTACTCGTCCAAGCCCATATCCGATAGATAAACCGGATATGACACCCATATACGTAATGAGAAACGCCAGAACGGGATCGAGCAGGTGCAGTGAGGTTACGAAGCCGCCGGTCATGACTACGACCTCATCCGGAATCGGCATGCCGACAATGCCCAGCCATAGGCAAAAAAAGAGCGCAGCATAACCATACTGCCCGATAAACGTAACTAACGTGTCAACATCCATTACTATCCTCCAATCCATTCGGTTTCTTCCCATATTATAAGCACTTTAGCTTAAGATTGAAAGGTTGCCGAAAAATTGCAGGTGGGCGTTGCAGAATGACCAGTATGTGGTACGATAGAATGAGTTTTGGGAGGAAAGAGGGAAATGCCATGATGAGTGAAAATTTAGTTGCAGAGATGAACAAACAGATTAATTTTGAATTTTATTCTTCTAATTTGTATTTGGCGATGGCAGCATATTGCGCAGCAGAGGATTTGGATGGCTTTGCTAACTTTTTTACTGTTCAAGCGCAGGAAGAAAATTTTCATGCAATGAAAATTTTCCATTTTGTAAATGCTACTGGTAACCGAGTACTCATTGGGGGACTAGAGGCGCCACAGAATGAATTTACTTCTGTTGAAGACGTATTTCGTGCGGCATATGAACATGAACAACAGGTGACGAAACGGATATATTATTTGGCAGATATAGCTTCACAAGAGCGCGAGCATGCGACCAGCAGTTTTTTAAATTGGTTCATTGATGAGCAAATCGAGGAGGAAGCAACCTTTAGTAGCATCCTCAAAAAATTAGAGCGGATTGGAGCCGATGGAAATGCGTTATATATGCTTGATGACGAGCTAGGCAAGCGCACTTTCGAGCCGCAGGACGCTACTACATTAAAATAAATTTGAACAAATTGTAATAATCCCTGAAATTTGTGGGTAATAATTTATTATTACTACATTTTTACAAAGGGGTTTTCAAACAATGAATTGGATTGCAAAGCAGTGGCATAACGCTTGGGCCAATTATTATGCATCCAAGGTTGAGAGCCTGGATAGCACGACAGAAAATACGTATAACGCAGATTTACGCACTTATCATTCGAAAAAATTTATTACCCATTATGAAGCGTTATACGGAAGTGAACTGCAGGAAGAAAGCAATGAAGAATCAATGCGTATATTCTAAGATGAACGGAAATATGCCAAACAAAGAGTCTGTTCTGTAGTTGCAGCAGACTCTCTTGTCATTAAGCGGACAAACGATTATAATAAGATATACAGCAAGACCATAAATGGCTGACTGAGGGAGCAGAAACTTCCTCTTGCAAAAAGTAAGCCAATTAGGTAAGATAATAATTAATAAAGTAAATTATATTGCCTGCGATGTACGATTCATTTTTTTGTTTCGAACCTTACGAAGAAAAAGGGAGTCTAAAATTAAGCTGTGGACGCTACGCTCGCCAAGACGGGACAGCGGAAGTGGCTTTGCGGACACCCACCTGCGAGAGCGGGTTTTGAAACATGAGGGTGAAACGGCATAGGCGGGGTTTCATAATGAACCAACAAGGACGCTTTCGTATTTATGTAAGTGTTCTTTTTACATGTAAAAACTCTCATCACTTGATGAGAGTTTTTTGTGTCCGGAGAATTACTTCACAAAATACTCGACAACCATCATACCGATAAAGATAACCATTAAAATGCCGAACGAAAGGCCAAATCCGAGAGAAGAATCGACTACATCATTTTGGTTTTTGTCTAAATTCAGGTTTGGATTTGTCATTGTTCAATCACCTCCGTCCTTTCATCATATCATAGGAAGTAGACCTTCGCCTATGAAGGTAAGAGGCAAACAAGTGACAAATTTGCTAGTTTTTTAATAGGTAAGAAAGTAACATTGAACGAATCTCTTGAAAAACTCGCGAGGCGTGTGCCAAACGTTGCTTTTATCTATAGAGTGTTTGGCTTCTTTATGAAAAAAGGACGAGCGGTAACGCCCACGAGTTTTTCTTAGCATAAAGGGCTAGGAGCCAATCAGGTTTTGTACTTTACGTTCTAATTGTTCCGGGGGAAGTAAGCCATTTGCAATAAAGATAATTTTTCCGCCTTTATCGACAAAAATATTGGTAGGAAAACCTAAAACCTGATACATTTCTGCGACCTCTCCCGTCCGATCGAAAAGAATGGGGAATTTCATATCGAAAAAGTGAACGAACTTTTTGGCATTCTCTTCTTTATCATTTACTGTAACATTTACGGCCAGAATCTCGAACTTTCCGCCATATTTATTATACAAGCGGTTAAGATCCGGCGTTTCTGCCCGGCAAGGACCGCACCAGGATGCCCAGAAATTAATGAGTACGGGCTTTTTTAGTTCAGAGAGGCGGTACTCTTTTCCATCCATCCCGGTTAGAGTAAAATCCGGGGCATAGAAGCCGACTTCCGCTTTTGCTTCTTTTTTAGTCAGAGTTCCATTGGTATAGAGTGTGTAGCCTACGAGAGCAAGAATGATAGCGAGCGCAAGAAAGGATTTTTTCATGGTTTCACCTGCTTTGTTTGTTATGCGACATGTCTTAGTTTATTATAGTTCGTTATACACGGAAAGAGAATGCACTTGTTTGTTCAATAGATGTTATTGACGCCTGCGCTTTTTTTTGCGCTCTGGAGCGCCGTGGAGTAATCGGTAAGCGAGTGCAGGTCGGGGAGTAATGATCCCATCCGTCCCTAAGTCCATCATTTTTTTTATTTCGGCCAGCGTATCGACCTGATAGGGAACGACTTTTAATTCCTGTTCGTTGCACGTTGACAGCAATTCCCCGGTAACCTCCTGGATGGGCGGATGAATATATGCACATGCATATTCTTTAGCGTATTTCCACGGTTCTTTGAGCCGGCCGAAATAAAGAAACGCAATGTCAGATGCGCATCCGTTTTTGCGCAAAAGCCCCAGGCTGAACGGATTGAAGGTAGAGATAATGACTTGCTTCTCCATATTATGAAGACGAATTAATTCTACCACTTTGCGCTCTAACCCGTTTCGCATAGCGAAAAAATTTTTAAGCTCAATGTTTATCATAATATTTTTGTTGGTGACACGTTTAAACACTTGCTCTAATGTTGGTATGCGAACCCCTGCAAATGAAGTATGCTTCCAGATGCCGAAGTCCATCGCCTGCAGTTGCTTGAGCGTATAGTCGCTGATTTTTCCCTTCCGTCCGGTAATGCGTTGTAAAGTCCAATCATGAAATACAACAACCTGTTCATCGCGGGTTAGCTGTACATCGAGTTCAATACCGTTTGCTCCGTCCCTGATTGCATGCACAAAAGCCGGCAGTGTATTCTCGGGGTATCGGATAGAGGAGCCGCGGTGCGCATAGATAAGAAACATATTATTCATATACCAAGCAGCCTCGCTTATTTTTTAATGGATAAGAAAGTAGATGTCGCTGTAAAGCAAGCAACATTCACCTTCTTTTAATCGTATCGATTTGTTTGTATAAACTATGCAGAGAAAGCCATACTAATGATAACGTTGGACAGTAGCCAAGTGGTAAGGCACCGGACTTTGACTCCGTTATGCGAAGGTTCAATCCCTTCCTGTCCAGCCATCTTTGTACATAAGCGTATGTGTAGAAAGGCCAGGAGGATTATATATAGCTTCTGGTCTTTTTGTTTGGTAAGCAAGCAACATCTGCTTTCTTCCGAATCGGATCGCTTGAAAAACGCCTGTGAGTTTTTCTTACTTGAGAAAGCACATTAGCAAATATACACTTACAGTAAGACAGGGTTATACTTAGAGTATTTGGAACGGAGGGAAAAAGAATGGATGCTTCATGGTTTGTAAAGTCATTTCAGGAGGATTATTCCACACTGTACCAGCATCGGGATGAAGAGTCGGCACGAAAAGAAATCGACGGACTGCTTCAAAAGCTACCGTTGCCGAAGACAGGCCGGGTACTTGATTTCTGTTGCGGTGACGGGAGACACACACGCGCATTGGCACGACATGGCTACGAAGTAGTCGGCTTTGATTTATCTGAGTACTTGCTCGATCAAGCACACCAAAAAACAAAAGATGAAAACATTACATACTACAGGTATGATATGCGTGAAATCCCATTTGAGAGTGAATTCGACATATTATTTAACCTGTTTACTAGTTTTGGTTATTTCCCAGAAGATGCAGAAAATGAAAAGGTACTGCATAGAATGGCGCAGGCACTCCGTCCAGATGGGCATTTCGTCATTGACTATTTGAATCCGCTGTACATTGAAGAGCACCTCGTGCCGGAATCGAGTCGTGAAGTTGAAGACAAAAGCATCGTCGAGCGCCGAAAAATTGAAGACGGCTTTGTAGTGAAAGAAATTAATATCACAGAAAAAGGAAAAACAAGGCGGTTTTGGGAAAAAGTACGGCTATACAGCCTTGAAGAGATGAAGACAATGCTTTCTCATGCTGGTATGGAAGTCGAAAGCGTGTATGGTGACTATGATTTCAGTCCGTACTCTAAAGAAGGTAAACGAATGATTATTTATGGTCATTGCCGTAAATAAAGACGGAATAGTGCCGATCCTTTCAATAGAAGGATTGGCTTTTTTTGTACAAACATTATGGATTATTGCTCAAAGAAAAAAGGGGGATTGAGGAAGAAGAAGCACATCTTTCCAAGCACAACGATAAAATAAAACTTCTATCAGTGGAGGATTCCTCCTCCCTGCTGGTTCGTTGCGCTTATCGGAGGCGTACTGCTCGCCGGACTGGTATAAAAATTAAAAACGAGGCCATAGAGCCTCGTTTTTTTAAAATTTACCTAAATTTGAAATTTCACCACTGATTTCGACCAGTGCTTGTAGCGCTTCAACAGATTGAAACGCGAAAATTGGGAGAGCGACGATATAAAGTAAACCTTCACCAATTATGTTCATAATGTTCATCGCAATCACTCCTCTATTAATTTTCTTGCAATTATGAATTTGTGATATGGCTAATAATAAATCATTAACATCGTAATTACAATGTCAAAAATTAGAACCTTTAGGATAAATATGACTACAAACTTTGCAGCTCTCCTGTATGTTCAAAAGCAAGAACGAAAAATAGGAGGAACAAAATGATGTGGTTTATGGCAAACAAAGAAGAGAAATCTCTACAAAGGATATCATTGTCGACGTAATCAATCGGATTGCTAGTCAGATACACTTGTTGGCATTGAATACAGCGATTGAGGCGGGGCGAGCGGGCGAGCATGGGCGGGAGTTGGGTCGTAGCCGGTGAGATGAGAAAGCTGTCAGAGGGGGTACAGCAAATTACTAAATATGTGAAATTTATGTGAGCATGAAGAAAAATTAATCCTTTTATTTGTATCGTTACTTATTCGTGATAAAATGGAAATGGAGGTGTGTGTCGTGGATTACAGCAGAATGTGTCCCAAGTACGAGTCTGCTATTGAGCTTCTGGGCAAGAAATGGTCAGGATTAATTATTCGCGTGCTGTTGGGTGGCCCAAGACGATTCAAAGATATTAAAGCGCAAATTCCAGAAATGAGCGATAGAATGCTGACAGAGCGAATTAAAGAATTCGAAGAAGCTGGTATCTTAAACCGTAGAGTATATCCGGAGACGCCGGTGCGCATTGAATATGAACTTACGGATAAAGGGCGGGATCTCGAGCGGGTTATCGAATCCATTCAGCAGTGGGGCGAGACATGGATGTAGGGGAAAAGATAGACGAAAGCCAGACCGCTGAACGATCTGGCTTGTTTTTCATCCAAGAATATTAATGTATGTGTGTACGTAAGAGGGGAGATTAGAAGCGGCCGCCAAGCTGTTGCTCAGCCATTTGCACCAAACGCTTGGTAATTTCGCCGCCTACAGAACCGTTTTGGCGGGAAGTCGTATCCGGTCCCAGTTGTACGCCGAATTCGGAAGCGATTTCATACTTCATTTGGTCAAGCGCTTGTTGTGCACCGGGCACTACCAGATTGTTAGTATTGGAGTTGCGTTGGTTTTGAGCCATGGTTTGTTCATCTCCTTACGAGAGTTTGTATTATCAAGGATAGCTATCCTTGTAAGTATATTGTCACAAAACATTTATCATCTTAAACATGGTGAATTATGGGATTTGAAGCGGTGGGGGAGGAGCCAGATGGTTATACAACTGGTATTATATTTTGGGGGTCTTGTAACGTTTGCTGTGGCACTAGTCACTTACTTCGCTACTAGGCGGGCATGGCCAGCACCTGTTGTGCTAATGCCGATGTTCGCTTTTGTATCGTATTATTCGACAAACGAGCAAATGATTTTATGGATTGGGGCTGGGTTTTCGCTGCTGGCTTATCTTGTTGCACTTACCATTAAAGTTCTGGTAAAAAGAGATAAACAGCAGGGATGAAGAAAGGAGAGCTAGATGAAACAGATTACATGCCCTTATTGCGGAAAACAGGTGACTGGAAATCACCGCTATGAGGTAAAGTGTTACCATTGCGGAAATTATAGCTATCTAACCGAAGGTTTGCCGGTAGAGCGGGAAAAAAAGGAGCTAAGTGAAGCTGCTCATGAATATGCGTATGCGTATGTACCACAGCATGTTCGCGAGTATGCCGATAAGTACGGTCTGGCCCAGTCCGGCCCAACTACGCTCCGATGGTTTCGTGATCACGAAGAAGAAGCGTACCGGGCAATTGTTCAGTTCCTCGATGAGAAATTGAACGAAGAAGTACTGAGTAAGCTGCATAAAGAACATAACAGCACAATGCCATTTGTACTGTTCGCACTTGATTATCTCCATTTTCCGCTGCAGCGTGCCTCGTTGGAATGGGAAGCAGATCAGACGGGCAGCAGCGAGTTTTAGGTACAAGCGAGATGTCCAAGCTCTTATTTGCATATGCCGATAAGAGCTTTTCTTAATGGATAAGAAAGCTGTCAAGCAGGATTTTCTTTTAATATCGTACAATCTTAACAAGAAAAAGAAGAAGGGGAGAGTAGAAAAATGGGCAAATTAAGTGAAGTGGACGTAAATCATAAGTTTGAAACAAAAAAAGAATACAAAGAAGAGCTGAAAAAATATCAGCTGGAGCTTTTGCATTTGCAGCGGCAGTTTCACGAGAAAGGCATTCCACTTATTGTTGTATTTGAAGGCTGGGACGCGGCCGGTAAGGGAGGCGCTATTCGTCGTTTTACAGAGAAAATTGACCCGCGTGGATTCCAAGTTCATGCTGTCAGCGCGCCAAATGTAATTGAGGCAAGATACCATTATTTGTGGCGTTTCTGGAACAAGCTGCCTGCCAAAGGTCAAATCGGTATTTTTGATCGTTCCTGGTATGGACGTGTGCTGGTGGAGCGAGTAGAGAAGCTGGCGACTGAAGAGGAATGGAAGCGTGCATACCGTGAGATTAATGAGTTTGAAAAAGTACTCGCCGACGGCGGAGCGCTCATCGTGAAATTCTGGCTACATATATCTAAACAGGAACAGCTTGAACGGTTTGAGGAACGAAAAAACAATCCGTTTAAGCATTGGAAATTAACAGAGGAAGATTGGCGCAATCGTGAGAAGTGGGATGAGTATGAGCAAGCGGTGGATGAGATGCTGGAGAAAACGGATAAACCCCATGCTTCCTGGCACATTGTTGGGGGCAATTATAAATGGCATGCCCGTGTTATGGTGTTGAAAACGATTGTTAAAGCAATGGAAGCTCGCCTGCATACTGAAAAATAAATGGTGCAACGGTTGCGCGAATAGTGCAGGGATGATAGATTAATGACATAAAATGTACACAAATTATGTGTGGACAAATAAGGGAAACAGCGGTGAGTGGAATGATTGAAACGATAGAGCGCCTATCACAGGCTCAGGAGGGGCGGGGCCAAGTACCCGCCGAAGTGCTGTATTATAGAGTTGAAAAGCTCAAGGAAAGCTTTGCTGCCGCAGGAGATGAAAGAAACGCTAAAAAAGCGGAGCAGTTGCTCGAAAAGTTATATAAGAAAGAATTTACTGTTGCTTTTTGCGGTCATTTCTCTGCAGGAAAGTCAAGCATGATTAATGCGTTGATGGGCGATCAAGTATTACCGTCAAGCCCGATTCCGACAAGTGCCAATGTTGTGAGCATTAAAACAGGAAAAAAATCGGCCCGCATCTTTTTAAAACACGGTGCGCCCGTCGATTTTGCGGCGGATTATGATGTAAGCGAGCTTAAGAAATACGCAATAAACGGAGATGAAGTAGAAACGATTGAGTTATATCATCCGTCCAATCTGCTCGGGGAAATGGTAAGCATTATGGATACACCGGGCATTGATTCTACTGATGATGCACATAAAGTATCAACCGAGTCGTCACTACATCTCTCCGACGCCGTCTTATATGTAATGGACTATAACCATGTCCAGTCTGAAGTGAACTTTCAATTTACCAAGACGTTAAAAGACCGAGGAGTACCGGTATATTTGGTCATTAACCAGGTTGATAAGCACGTGGACTTCGAGTTGAGCTTCGACCAATATCGTGCAAGCGTAGTTGATGCTTTCCGTCATTGGGATATTGAACCGGATGGTATTTATTTTACATCCTTAAAAGATGCAAACCATCCAGAGAATGAATGGCCGGAGTTGCTGGCAAAGCTTGGACAATTGTTCAAAGAGAAGGAAGCGTTGATTATTCCAAGCATTATGCGGGCTGCCATGTATTTGATTGGTGAACATCGCAGATTTTTACACGATGCACACGCGACACAGCGTGAGCCGCTTGAGCGCTTGTTAGAGCAGAAGACGGAAGAGAATGTGCAGGAGAAATATGCGGTACTTGAGCGCCGTCTCGCTTCTTTGTTTGAACCGGCTGATAAGCTTGAAGACGAAGGGAAGCAGGAGCTACAAAACATACTGGATAATGCGCCGCTTATTCCTTTCTCTACGCGTGAATTGGCTCGATTGTTTTTGGAGAGCCGTCAGCCCGGTTTCAAGGTCGGCTTTTTGTTTGCAGGAGGCAAAACAAAAGAAGAGAAAGCGAAGCGATTAAAAGATTTGTACGTTGAGTTGTCCGAGAACGCCTCTGCACACCTTGAATGGCATATTAAAAGCCTTCTGCGTACGCTCCCGGAAAAGTATGGCTACGATGACAGCGAATATCAAAAGCGGGTCATGGAGTTTGCCGTGCCGTTTTCTGAAGAATTACTGGAAAATGAAGTGAAGCCGGGCGCGCTGACAGGCGGGGAAGCGATTTTGAATTATTCCAAAGATATCGCGAATAACGTGAAGAGTCTGTATCGCCGTGCTGCTGTGGAGATGATTGAGGATGCCTCGCGGAACATGCGCGCGCAGGCGGAAACGCAGGCGGTGGACATTCGACAGGAATTGGATGCTGTGCGCATTCTCAAAGAGGCGGAAGACGGGCTTCTGGCATTGGACAATCAGGAAGCAGAGGCCGAAGAGTACCTTTCTGGCATGGTCGTACAAGGTGTTCCAGGTGAAGAGCAGGCTAAGCCGCTTCCGGCTTACGAGCAGCAGGTGGCTGAACGGGTGGCTGCACCAGCGGCTTCATCTAATAAAGCAAAAGCCCAGAAGCCGATTAACTTAACAGGCATACAGGAAGAGAAACCGGCAGACGAAGCTGCAACGTATTCCTCACCGATTAAAAAAGATTACAAATCACACATGCTTGAAACGGCGGGAATGCTGCGGCAAACCTCGCAGCGCGTTCAAGATATTCCTGGACTCGCAGGCATTGCGAGGGCCATGGAGCAGCGTGCTGAACGATTGGAAAAAAACCGCTTCACTGTTGCGCTATTCGGTGCGTTCAGCGCAGGAAAATCATCGTTTGCCAATGCGCTGATGGGCGATTTAATTTTGCCGGTATCACCGAATCCGACTACTGCTGCAATTAATAAAATTTTACCACCGGATGAACACAACCCGCACGCTAGTGTCCGAGTTCGTTTGAAAACGCACCAGGACGTTACGAATGATGTTCTTCATTCACTAGAAGTATTCGATGTTCACGCAGATACGATTGAACAGGCGATTGAGAAAACATCGACGCTTGATGCGGGTGATATCCATCCTACAGCCAAGCCTCACTACAGTTTCTTGCGTGCTGTGCAGAGAGGGTACGGGGATATTGAACATCAGCTCGGTCAGGATATCATCATCGGATTGCAGGAATTCCAGGAATTCGTTGCTCAGGAGTACAAGGCATGCTTCGTGGAGTGGATCGAGCTGTATTACGATTGCCCGCTCACCCGCCAGGGTATTATTCTAGTGGATACACCGGGAGCCGATTCAATTAATGCCCGCCATACGGGTGTGGCGTTTGAATATATTAAGAATGCAGATGCAGTATTGTTTGTTACTTATTATAATCATGCGTTTTCACATGCGGATCGGGAGTTTCTTATCCAGTTGGGACGTGTTAAAGACACGTTCGCTATGGATAAGATGTTCTTCCTGGTCAATGCTGCAGATCTTGCCCATTCGCAGGAAGAATTGGATGGCGTCGTAGATCATGTTGTACAAAATCTTGCTACCTGTGGCATCGTGCGTCCGCGTATTTATCCCGTATCAAGTCAGACCGCGCTTCTGGCAAGAATGGGCGAGCGAGGCAAGCTGAGCGAATCAGCGGCAGGTATTCTCCGCAAACGGCTTGGGGTTATCGAAGGTGAGGCGCTTCCTTCAACGGATGCAGCCCTGCGTTTCTCTGGGTTGCAGCGCTTTGAAGAAGAATTTATCTCTTTTACGCTGGAAGAATTAACACAAATTGCGCTCAACGAGGCGTTCGCGGAAGTGCGCCGGGTTTTGAAGACGATAGACGATTTTATTGCTGCGGCGCGCCAGGATGTCAACCTGCGGGAGCAAAAGCTGCGTGAAGCAAAAGAGCAGCGGGAAGGTGCATTGCAGACGGTGCATGAGTTGGATGCAGCAGCTGATATCCAGGCAGTGGAGAAAGAAATTCAAGAGCTTGTTTACTATGTTAAACAGCGGGTAATGCTTCGCTTCAGTGAAGCGTTCCTCTATTCATTCAATCCGACATCGATTCAGAATGACGGACGCAATATGCAAAAAGCATTGCAACTTTCCTTAGATGAACTTTCACGTTTCCTGGCGTTTGATCTGGCGCAGGAAATGCGGGCAACCGCGCTTCGGATTGAGAAGTTCATGGCAGGCGCGGGAATGAAGCTGGTAGAGAAGCTAACAGGACGCATGCATGTTGAACACTTCGAATTGCGGGACTGGGAGCAGCCGACATACGATACACCGGACTTTGCCGCTGTTTTTCCTGAGGGAACGACCAATGAGCTGAAAAGCTCGCTTAGTTTGTTCAAAAATCCGAAGCAATTCTTCGAGCAGGGTGGAAAAGAAAAGATGAAAGAATCGCTCGAACATAAGTATCAGGTCCCAGTACAGGCTTATGTGGCCGGGAGCGAGCAAATTCTGCGTACGTATTACGTGTCTGCATTTGAACAAGAGATTGAAGCAGCTCGTCAAAGGGCAACGGCAGAAGTGGAAGAGCATTTTGCTGGACTTATTGCTGCACTTGACATGAAAATCGATGTGGAAAGTCTAATTGTCCGCAAGCAAGAGGTCGAGGAGATGTTAAATGCTACAATGGACAAATAAATGTAAAATATAAGAAAAATTATCTCTCGTCACCCTATGTTTTTTTTACTATAATAAAGTAAAACTTCCATCGGCAGGGGATTCTTTATCCCCCGCTGGTGGTTCGTTGCACTTATCGGGGTCTAGGGGAAGTTATCCCCACGTAGTGCACTTGAAGTGAGGGTCTTACTGCCCGTTGGACCCGGATAAATGGAAGTAATACAGGGCAAAATAATAGGGTGGGTGAATATCGGATGAAAATTATCGAAACGAATCTTATAGGACAGGAATTCTCTTTCGATCTGGTAGACACGGTTCTGCATGGTATCGGTTTCAACCGTGGTGAGATGTTTGAATACGATTGGGCCGCGTACGATTATCCGTTGTTAACATCAAAACTAGAAGACTTTGTGTTCCTCCGTATTTTTACGCGGGCTACATCCGGTGAAATCGAACGCAGCAATTGTACGGTACAAGTGACTGACGTCATGATTACCGGTGCGAAGTACCTTGAAGGACTTGACTTCAGTAGAGAAATCGAGAAACGGTACATAGACCGCTCCCGTGAAATCCTAAAAGAAGTGGCACAACGCTTGAAGCTTGATAACATCGATGTTGACGTCCGTGATGCCAGTACAGTGGATTGTGAAGTGCGTAGTGGCGTTCGTCCTGTATTTTAGCCCGTGTAAAGGATAAGAAAAGTCTCCGGCCGGTTTTCGGCGGAGGCTTTTCTTGTGCCGACAACATGATAAGAAAAACTTGCGGGCGCCTTCGCTCGTCCTTTTTCCGCCCGCTGTTCCACGCGCGTTTTTCTTTATGCACAAGTGGAAGAAAAGTTTAATTCCTTTATCACTTTAAAGGAGTTGAACTTCCTTAACGATTAAAAAAGAAGGATGGAGAACATGAAAAAAAATCTAACATTGTCCGTTGTATTTTTGGTTGTCATACTTATGCTTGCTGCTTGCGGTTCGGAAAAAGGACAGGAAGAGCAAAATGGCGGAAAGAATACGGCTGACATGAACGTGTCTTTTAAGGCGCCGGAAAGAGTAGAAGCGGGCCAAAAGTTGGAGTATAGCGTTACGATAGAAAAAGACGGACAGCCGGTACGTGATGCAGATGTGATTGTTCACCTTGAAATGGCGGATATGGATCATGGCAAGAATGGTTTTCGCGGTAAAATGGAATCGCCCGGCATATATAAAGGACAGGCTGTACTGCCTATGGGCGGCGATTGGATTGCGTATGTAAATGTGAAGACAGATGGAATAGAAACGACGCGTCAGTTTGATTTCAAGGCAGAAGGAGATATGATGTTTCCGGAAGAAATGAAAAAAGCGGGGTTGAATGAAGACGGATCAATACAAAATCCAGATTTTTAGTATAGGTTTTCAAGGGTGTTGATTATCCAGCACCATCCAGAGTGGAACGTCACCACACTTTGCCTCAAACAGGCATCGGTTCGTCTTCCGCATAGAAGCGTATACGGTCGCTTCTTGCCTCGGCTAAGCTGGACAGCAAAACATTTGGGTAGACGCGAAGAGTGTGACAATTGCTGTCCTATAGTCTCCTGTACTGAGAAGCCCAAATATTTTGCTGGTCCGGCTTTGACCCCACAAAGCGGCCGTGTCCCTTACTTACTTATGAGAAAAAGACAAGAGAACACGCTGGCGCGTATATTTTTTCTTATGCTCTTGAGGAATTGTACATGTATTTACGGACCGGCATATCGTCATAAGGTTTGTTCGTCCATGAATCTTGCAGGTCTGGACCGTCCAAGCGTTTGAATTCTTCAGTATCCACTGTTGTTTCTATCGCTTGCGCAAGTTGGCGTTTTTCGGTAGGAGACAGGGGCGTAAACGCATGTAGATTTGTTGAATAGCTTACGCATGTCTCAATGATCTCATCCCAATTGGCGAAGCTCATCGAGTCATTCTCCTTTCATGTAAAATTCATTTTCCGGTAACCGTCAGCCATTGTACGACGAGTGAAGTGTTGCCGGCCCCCTTTCCGAATCTTTTGCCTTATTATAAGTAAAGGGAAATAAAATAACAATACGTGTTTTTTTCATATATTAAAAAGGACGGGAAGCCCGTCCTTTTACTATATACATACTACCTATTCAGTTACGGTTTGGCGAGAAGGTGGCGTAATTGTAGAGATAATGCCACCGATAATGATTCCGATAAGCGCTGGAACAATCCAGCCGAGTCCTTGCGCCATGAGTTCGCCCATAAGAGGCAACTGTTGCAATGTTTCTGTAAACGCAGGAAATGTAAAGCCTGCCGCAGCCAGACCATCAATAATGGAGATGCAGGCGGCACCGATCACGCCTCCCGTATATACTGCTTTGCGTCCCCCGAATAGATTGTTTGTTAATGTCAATATAATGAGCACAATCGCAACCGGGTATAGCATGACCAGCAGCGGTACGGAAATTTTGAGAATAGTGGAAAGGCCAAAGTTCATAATAATTAAGCTGAACAAAATCAACACGGATAATACTAGACGATATGATAGTCGATTGTTGGTTAAGTTTGAGAAAAATTCCGCGCTGCTGGTTATCAGGCCGACGCATGTAGTCAGACAAGCAAATGTAACGGCAAGAGATAGTAGGAAAAGCCCTACTGAACCAAGCAATTGCTTAGCCATGAGTGTGATAAGCTCTCCACCGTTCTCATACGGACCAACCACATGTCCACTAGTGGCTCCTAAATAAGTCAGGCCAACATACAGGAGTCCTAAGCATGTGACCGCAATAATGCCAGATTGGATGATGATTCTGGCTTGTGCACCTCTCTCGGTTATGCCGCGTTCACGTACTGTATTTGCAATGACGATACCGAATACAAGTGCAGCTAACGTATCCATCGTATTATATCCTTCCAGAAACCCTTTGGAGAATGGATTATCCAGTGTAGGCGGTGCATATTCTCCAGACAGCGGATACATCGCTCCCCGAATAAGAAGTGTTGCTAACAGTACGATCATAATAGGCGTAATTACCTTACCGAAGCGATCGACCAGCTTTCCAGGATTCATGCAAAGCCAGAAAGTCAGTGCAAAGAATACGATACTATATAAGAACAAAACGACAGCCGATGTTTTAGCATCCGGGGAAAGAAACGGAGCAATCCCAATTTCGAATGCGACGGCGCCCGTCCGCGGGATAGCGAGCAAAGGACCGATTGATAGGTAGGTTAATACCGAGAAAATGACAGAGAATATAGGGTTTACCCTATTGCCCATCAACCGTACATTTCCGCCCGCACTTGCTACAGCTGCAACACCGAGCAAAGGGAGCCCTACACCAGTAATGAGAAATCCGACAATGGCTGTCCACATTGCAGGTCCTGCATCGTGTCCAAGCGTCGGTGGAAAGATAATATTCCCTGCACCAAGAAAGAGGGCAAATGTCATCAATCCAACAGCCATTAATTCTTTTAATGATAAAACTTGCTTCATACAGCCTCCTTATACTTATGCGAAAGAATTGACTGAATTTTTGTTTGTATCTGTCAATCACCTCATTTATCATACCATATTTTATTTATAAATAAAGTATAATGATTAAATTCAAAATTGACAGTTTATTATATTATTTATCTGGATAAATAAGAGAAGGCCACTGAGAGAGGGTGAAGCTTAATAATAGACGGTATTCACTGGTAATAATTTCAAGGAAACCAAGTTTTTCTTCGTTTTCGATTAGGATAGGTTCTTTTCGTCGCAGAAAGGCGGGAGTTTCTTCTAAAGAGAAGAAAATGTTCTCTTCCTGATCGTAGAAATGTATGACGCGCCTTTGCTCACATATGCTTACACTACGTAGCTGGATGGTACATCCCTGATGGATGCGCCGCCATTCAAATAAACCAAGACCTGTCGTCTGATTATGCTGTCGGTATGCAGACAGCGAAACAAATGAAAAATATAGAGAAGAAATTTGTCCTTTTTTATGCAGCAAGCTGGAAACATGGAGTATTTCACGCAATTCTTGCGTAAGGTGTATAAAGCGGATAAGAGACATAAACAAGTACTCCTTTATTATGAAGCGATTTTATATCGAACTATTTTTAAGATGGTGAAGTAGTATGTGTCATTTATGTAGTATGTCCCGGTCGCAAAGGTAACAAACGAAAAAAAGAAAAATGTAAACAATTATGAATTTTTAAACTTTGTCGCACGAATGAAATAATGCTAGGTTCGTTGTAACAAATTTGTTACAATTACCGTAATAGGGAAGAGAAATCTTAAAGGTTGGAGGGTATCTTATGCCAGAGACACAGTTGAAAGAAATCTGTGAGGAGTCCTATAACAGGCTGAAGAAAGTGTGTATGGAACTTGAAAAATTCTTAAACACTACAACACTGAATGCACTCGTACAAACCTCTCCGGATCCTGAACAGTATGAGCCATATTATCGCGACTACTTATCCGATTTTCGTCACCTCCTCGTCAATTGTGAAAACGCATATGAGAAGCTGGGCATTTGCTTACGACGCGCCCGCTTTAACAAAGAATTCGCAGAAGAGGCCCTCTATACGGTGTATCATACTTGTGTGAATATGTTCTTCTACCCAAAGGGAGAAGTATATGAAGAAGATGGACGTAATTCATACACTGGACGTGATGCGATTATCTTCCATAAGGAAGTAGCTCCTAATTTGAAAGTGCTTACTTTGGGATTATCGAAAGTTTTTGAGTATTTGCGTGATGAATTGCAATACTATGAGACAGATTATGTAACGATGAAACGCATGAGTGCTACACGCTGAAATTAATTATTTCAATACAATCCCCCGCTGCAATCGTCAGCAGGGGATTTTTTGTGTCGTGTAATGTCTTGTAATTACCTAAACAAATCCTTCAGTTGTTCTAAAAGTCCGTCGCCTTTCTGCTTCGGGACCAGATTCGGTTCCTGGTTTGTATTCTGCATTTGTACTCCGGCCAAATTAAGTGCACGAGGTACATCCATAATGCCATAACCGTAATCTTGATCCCAGCCAGGCTTGCCGGCGTCACGGGTAGCCTGACGCATGATTTTCATTACCTCGGTGTTGCTTAGGGATGGATTCAATGAACGGATCAGTCCAGCTAATCCTGCAACATGCGGACAGGCCATTGATGTACCTGATAATGAAGCGTAATGGTTTTGTGTATAGGTACTTGGAATATCCACGCCTGGTGCCGAGACATCGATATGAGAGCCGAAATTAGAGAACTCAGCCTGTTTTCCTTGCCAATCTACAGCCGCCACGCTGATGACCTCCGGGTATGCGGCAGGAAAGCTGGGCTGGGATGTATGATCGTTTCCACTGGCTGCAACCATGACAACATTTTTATTGAATGCATATTTAATCGCATCATGTAGTACGTTTGATGGATGATAGTTGCCGACGCTCATGTTGATTACGCTAGCGCCGTGGTCTGCAGCCCAGATAATGCCTTTAGCGATATCGAACGAGGAACCGCTCCCGTCGCTGCCAATGCCTTTGATTGGCATGATTTTATTATTCCAAGCGATACCGGCGACGCCCTGCTGGTTGTTCGTTTTGGCTGCGATAATACCGGCAACATGAGTGCCGTGACCGTTGTCATCCTGCGGACGGTTGGAACCATTCAGCACGTTGTAGCCATCCACTAATTTACCCTGGAATTCCGGGTGATTGAGATCGACGCCCGTGTCGACAATGGCGATCACGACATCTTCTTTTCCCTTAGTAATATCCCATGCCTTTTCCATATCGATGGCGGACATATTCCATTGATATCGCGGGTAGAGTGTATCGTTTGGTGCGGCATTTGGCAGGAGAAGATAGTTTGGTTCCGCGAATTGGACCTCTGGCCGTTTGCTGAAATAAGCGATGAGCTGATCCGTTGACATGGTCCGCGATTTGAAAATAAATATATTTCCGTGCTGCGCTTTTTGCCATCCATTAATCGACGCAAGCGTCTGCTTAAGAACGGCGGGAGATGGGGGGCGCTTAAACTTTACCGTTACTTCACGTTTCATGTAATGGCTGGTCTGATTGCTACTATGATGAATCGTAATGACATTTTCATTGTTATGCAGCTGTGTCCGCGACTCCTGTACTTCACTAATGTAGTTGATGCGGTAAAATTTACTTTTCTTCTCTGCCTGTTGCACAACAGGTGGAGATGCAGGCTTGGGTGGCGCCGCACTGCGTTCAGGCTGGGCCAGTAAGAAATACGCGGCCGCCAGAATCGCGAGTCCTCCCATACCATATCGGGCGAAGCGTCCCATTCTTATTCCTCCTTATTGCAGTTACACGGTTGTACATAGGTTTTAGCGAGAGGAGAGATTATATGAACGGTGAATTTTAACAGGGGAAGCATACCAATGAAATAAGACAGTTAATTGTAAAAAAATCATAATTTTTTGAAGGTAAACGCTTTTTTTTGTCGAATAGCTATAGTACAGTTGTTGTATAACAAAAAGTTATCCTACAGTAAAAAAGCTCTGCGAAAGGGCTGAAATAACCTTAGGATGGGGGTTGGAACCATGGCCACAAAAGAAAGACCGCAAGACATTATGATGCTTGATGACACCGCAAATCTAAAAGATTATGCGGGAGCGACCCATACCATGGACTGGAAAGAAGTAGAGAAGAATTTTTCATGGTACGAAACGGGAAAAGTCAACATTGTCTATGAAGCGATTGACCGGCATGTGGAGAACGGCAATGGCGATAAGGCGGCATTGTTCTACACCGATGGAGAGCGGGATGAACACTATGCGTACGTACAACTTCAAAAGCTATCTTGTCAGTTTGCCAACGGCTTGAAGGCGAAAGGAATCAAACGAGGGGATCGGGTCTTTATTTTTATGCCGCGTAGTCCAGAGCTTTTTATTGCATTGCTAGGAATTGTGCGTATCGGCGCAATTGCGGGCCCGCTGTTTGAAGCTTTCATGGAAGACGCTGTGCGTGACCGTTTGCTTGACAGTGGAGCGGTAGCAGTTGTTACTACACCACCTCTTTTGCATCGCATTCCTGTGGACGAGCTTCCGGAATTAAAACATGTGATTTTGGTTGGTGCCGATGAGAAGACGGCTGACAATCAAGTGCTATATCAAGAAATAATGGAAAGCCCTCATGAGTACACGATCGAGTGGGTAGAGCGGGAATCCGGTATGCTCCTGCATTACACTTCAGGGTCCACTGGCAAGCCGAAGGGCGTTTATCAAGTTCATGATGCGATGATTCATCAATATTTGTCTGGCAAGTGGGTGTATGACCTGCGTGAAGGCGATATTTACTGGTGCACGGCTGACCCTGGTTGGGTAACCGGAACGTCTGCGGGCATGTGGGCGCCATGGTTAAATGGTGTAACCGTCGTGTTGCGAGGTGGGCGCTTCAAGCCGGCAGATTGGTACGCTACGCTTGAGAAATACAAAGTTAATGTGTGGTTTAGTGCTCCCACAGCGTTTCGCATGTTGATGGGAGAAGGAGACGAGTTGCCGAAGCGGTTTGATTTATCTAATTTACGTCATGTTCTTTCGGCGGGAGAACCGTTGAATCCGGAAGTCATCCGCTGGGGATTGGATGTGATTGGACACCGTATTCATGATAACTGGTGGATGACGGAGACTGGATCGACGATTTGTGCTAACTATCGTTCTATGCCGATTCGCCCAGGTTCGATGGGCAAGCCACTTCCGGGTATTAAGATGGCGATCGTGGATGACGAGGGCAACGAGTTACCGCCGAATACGATGGGGAATTTGGCGATTATGCCGCCATGGCCAGCGATGATGCGCCAGATTTGGAATAACCCGTCCAAATATGAAGAGTATTTCATGACCGGATGGTATATGTCTGGTGACTCGGCCTATGTGGATGAAGACGGATATTTCTGGTTTGAGGGCCGAGTGGATGATGTGATTAATACATCCGGGGAGCGGGTAGGTCCCTTTGAGGTCGAGAGCAAGCTCGTGGAACATCCGGCAGTAGCCGAGGCTGGCGTTATCGGTGTTCCTGATCCAGTGCGCGGCGAGATTATTAAAGCGTTTATCACACTTCGCACAGGATATGGGGCGAGCGATGAACTAAAAGAGGATATCCGTAAATTCGTAAAAGAGCGTTTAGCTGCACATGCGGCGCCACATCAAATTGAATTTCGTGATAAGCTGCCAAAGACGCGTTCCGGCAAGATTATGCGCCGCGTGCTAAAAGCGTGGGAACTCGGTCTGCCGACAGGCGACTTATCAACTATGGAAGATTAAAAAGTAAAAAGAAAAGGCGAGAACGTATGCTTCTCGTCTTTTCTTAATGGTTGCGCTATAGGAACCTGTTCAAAAAGGAAAACAAACAGAGCCATGAAGCTCAAGGCGCGGTAAACCTGAGCAGCGGAGGGGCAACGCAACGCAGAAATTCGCAGTTCTGTTTCCCGGACTTTTTGAACATCCTCTACAACGAAGCATAACCGGACTCTGTACGTCGACGTAGCAAGTGCATGGATTTAATGTAACTTTCCAAAGAGTGGAGCGTGTGGATGCCTCGTCTTTCTAGTTCTTCGATGAATCTTACATACAGATCGGCTGTCATTACTGCATCACCAAGTGCAGTATGGCGGCCTTCTACCTTAATTTCATGCTGCTTAAGCAGCATGTCAAGTCCGTATGATTTATTTGTCGGAAGCAGGTGATACGCAAGGGTCATCGTGTCAATGACTGGGTTATACAGTTTAGTCTTGCATAGTTTTTTTAGCTTGCTATTTAGAAAGTTCATATCGAAATCAGCACAGTGCGCCACCAGATAGTTCTCACCGATAAAGTGTAGAAATTTGTGCAGCACTGGAAGCGGTGGCGGTGCATTTTGTACATCATTATCTGTAATGCCGGTAAGCTTTGTGACGACGGGCGGAATGGAGACTGTGGGGCAAATGTATTCATGAAAAAAATTGTTTTCTTGTATTTGGCCGTTTTCGATTATAACCGCCCCGATGGAGATAATTTCATCTCCTGCATATGGATGGAATCCAGTCGTTTCTGTATCAAATATAATAAACCGCATGTTACGCAGATGGCGGTCCGGATAAGCTTGCTCTCGTACTGTTTCAGTCATACACTGTATTTCTTTAATTAACTGTGGGTCAAGAACAGGCTTTTCCTTATACCAATTCGTCGTGATGTGTTTGATGTATTTGCCTAGTGGAAAAGAGTACATCGTGTTCACATCCTTTTCTATATAAATTACACTTGATAGTTTGACAGGGGAGTGTGGTTGGAAGGAGGAGATTCGGAAAAAAGAAGAGGTTGGATGCGCCCTGCGATCCGACATGAGAAAGGCCAGCGTGTGTTTTTCCGACCGCTCCCGCCCACCGCCCTTCCTTCTTTTCTTACCTCCTACTATAAAAACTTGTCGATTTATCAAATTAGATGTATATAATGAATCTATTCTCGTTCATTGTCGTAGAGTAAAGCTTAAGGACCGTTTTATTACAAGTGTTATCGATTTTTATCATACCATAGGACCATTCTGGAGGATATACTTTTTAGAAAATTTTGATTACGTTTTATTTCTTGACGTTCTCAGGTTTGAACAGTACGATGAAAAGAAAACGTAACCACTAGGGGTGCTTTGTGCTGAGAGGAGCGCTTGCTTCGACCCTTAGAACCTGATCCGGTTTGTACCGGCGGAGGGAAGTGGATGGATGCTGCCGTATAATCGGCCTTCGCATATGGACAGTGAGCGCCACTCCACTTGGGGTGGCGTTTTTTAATAATTATAACAGGCAGTAGCGACACAGGCGGTTGAAGACTTCCACCGTCGCGGCCGAAGAGAGGTGCTTATTAATGGAAGTAAGCAGAGCGTTAACAATAGCCGGTTCTGATAGTGGGGGCGGTGCGGGTATTCAGGCTGATTTAAAAACGTTTCAGGAGCTTGGCGTATATGGAATGTCTGTTCTTACTGCACTTACTGCACAAAATACGCAGGGCGTACATGGCGTATATGCGATACCACCGGAGTTTATTGCTCAGCAAATTGACGCCGTGCTGACGGACATTGGGTGTGACGCAGTAAAGACAGGGATGCTGTTTGATAGTAATATTATTGAAATGGTTGCGCACAAGCTAAAAGAGCATAACGTACGCAATTATGTGCTTGATCCGGTTATGATTGCCAAAGGAGGAGCTCCACTCTTATTACAGGAAGCCGTGGAGGCGGTAAAGGAGCATCTGCTCCCGCTTGCAACTGTCGTTACACCGAATCTGCCGGAAGCAGAAGTCTTGACTGGAATGAAGGAAATCAAGACGAGAGAGCAGATAGAGGAAGCAGCGCGCATGCTTCATGATTGGGGCGCGCAGAATGTTGTAGTGAAAGGCGGGCATAGTGAAGAAGATATGGCAACCGATTTGTTGTATGATGGTCGAGAGTTTATTGAATTATCTTCAGCTCGGTTTCACACGCAGCATACACACGGTACAGGATGTACGTTTGCGGCAGCGATTGCCTCAGGGCTTGCAACCGGTAAAACGGTACATACAGCAGTAGAACAAGCGAAACGCTTCATTACAGCTGCTATTAGTAATCCACTCGGTATCGGTCATGGTCATGGTCCGACCAATCATTGGGCCTATCGGAAGGAAAATCCTTAAAAAAAACAGGCGGGGGACGGATTCCCACGCCTGTTTTACTTTATGTGCTTGCTTTTCTGGCAGGGCCTCTTGCTGGTTTCCCCAGCGTTGCTTTAATCTCGTCCAATTTCGCTATAATCTCATCATCCAATCGTTCATCTAGCTTTTCTACTTTTTCTTCCAATTGAATGACTAGCTGTGCCACACGGGCAATCTCTTCTTTGCTCGGCATGTTATTCTCGTTAAGGAATTGCTCCATCCATCTCTTATATTGATCTTGGGAATAAAAAAACCATTTCTGATATTCGCCGACCATAGCTGAGTATTCAGATGTTTTCACAAAATCATCCAGTGACTTTCCCCATGTTTTCTCAACCAAATCGTACCAGCTTTTCCACATCTGTACCGGGTCAAACGTTTGATTGGATGTCATGCGAATCCCTCCTGTGTTTTAATCCCTCCTTCTTATATTACGTGGAGAGAGAAGAATATACAAACGAAAATTGTGAAAAAATTAAAAACTATTATATATATGCATTTTTAGCGATATACACTCGTATAGTGAATTATATCCACATGCTTGTTGATATTTTAGAGAAGAAGAGAGGAGGTTGGAAAACATAGCCAGCCTCCTCATTAGGTATGTGAGATACGCCATGCAGCTTTGCTGTCGTGGAAGGTTTATGTGCCACTTGTATATTAGGATATGAAAGGGAGGAGAAGTATATATGGGGAACGGGAAGGATAAGGTTCATGCTTACGGCGCACCGAAAAATTTGCTTATCCCCTGTGTGCTGCTTTTGCTCCGAAGGATGAGCAATTACGGGTATCAAATTATTCAGGAGTTGGTAGAGTTCGGTTTTTCTTCTATCGATCCCGGTTATGTCTACCGGATCTTGCGTCAATTGGAAAGCGAAAAGCTTGTGCAATCCCATTGGGAAGTATCGAGCGGAGGTCCGCCGAAGCGTATGTATTCCATTACAAGCGCCGGAACCGAGTATTTAGAAGCCTGGTCGCAAACTCTGGAGAAATATCAATATACATTGGACCGCTTTTTTACTATGTATGAGCGTCTCCTTTTTCTTTCGACAGACAAAAATAAATAAAAAAGTAAATTGTTATAAAAGTTAGGAAAAAGTATGGAAAGTAACTAGATTACCATATAAGATATAAGCAATATGTAATGTGCCTAAAGGGGGAGTATGTATTGTTTCAAAAAATAAATAATATGTCGATTAAATTAAAATTAACAGCAACCATTTTGTTTATCACCCTTATTCCGTTAATGGCTTCAGGATTTTTAAGTTATCATTCTGCTTACGATAGCGTCTATGATATGACCGTGCAGGATTTGAAGTATATTACTAAGATTAAGGCAGAAGAAATTGCTGCTTATACAAAAGACAAAGAAGTAGATGCAGCCATGTCAGAAAAAATAAAAGCGCTAGTGGATGATGTAGAGACAAGTTACTACAGGGCTAACGGATTAAGTGGATATGCTTATATTATGGATGATCAGGGAAAGGTATTGTACCATCCTGATCCGCAAATGATAGGCACAAGCCTCGCGAATGAGTCGTTCGCCCAGGAAATTATTAAAGAGAAAACCGGATACATTACATACCCCTGGAAGGGAGAAGAGAAAGTCGCTTCATTCTTGCAGTTATCGAATGGATGGGAACTGGTTATCGGCAGCTATTTAAAGGATATGATGAAACCGCTCTTGTTTATTCGTAACCAAATGTTCATTATCAGTCTTGTTTCTTCATTGCTTGCCATTATTATTGGATATGTAATCGTACACATATTGACAAAACCGATGAAAGAACTTGTACAGGCTATGGAAAAAGCGGAGGCTGGGGATGTTACTGTACAGGTCACACCTGGCTCCAAAGATGAAGTGGGACAACTAACCCATATGTTTAATGAGATGATTGGCGAATTCAGAAATATGCTGCGCCAGGTACATGAAGTCTCGGAGCAGGTGGCAGCCTCTTCCGAGCAGTTGACAGCCAGTGCCAATGAAAGTACACGCGCATCGGAACAAATTTCAGAGGCATCGCAGGAGATTGCCTCCGGGTCGGAAGGACAGATGGAAAGCG
The DNA here is from genome assembly GCF_001274715.1 of Aneurinibacillus migulanus. Lineage (GTDB taxonomy): Bacteria > Bacillota > Bacilli > Aneurinibacillales > Aneurinibacillaceae > Aneurinibacillus > Aneurinibacillus migulanus. The sequence goes on from NZ_LGUG01000004.1 coordinate 1,355,660, forward strand.
TACGTATGACAACTGAGGCGCTGCACGAGATGAGTAGTAATATTCAATCAATCGCTGATAAAATTCATGCTGTCAAGCACGACTCATCAACGGTAGTAAAATATGCACATACAGGTGAGAGTTCTCTGAAGAAAGTAATCTGGGAAATGAATGATATTTCTGAGAAAGTCAGTAATACAGAAGTGCAAATTCGTGAATTGGGGAACCGTTCGGAGGCAATTAAAGGGATTATCGGTACCATTCACGAAATTAGTGAACAGACCAACCTGCTCGCACTAAATGCAGCGATTGAAGCGGCGCGTGCCGGGGAGCAAGGAAAAAGCTTCGCGGTAGTCGCTCAAGAAATTCGCAAGCTGGCCGAGCAATCGGGCAAATCAGCAGGGGAAATTGCGACGCTTATCTCTGATATTCACGCAAAAATCGGTACTGCTGTTACTTCGATGGGAGAGAGTAGTAAAGCCGTATCGGAAGGTCGTAGCGTAGTGGAAGAGGCGGGGCAATCATTCTCTAGCATTCTTAAAGCGATTGCCGATTTGAATAAACAAATCGAGCTTGTGACCACTTCTTCCAAAACGATCTCTGAAGGAACAGAACGTATCGTACGCCAGGGAGATGAAATATCGCGTCTTGCATCTATTGCTGCAGCCGATACACAGGAAGTGGCGGCAGCATCTGAGGAACAAACCGCCACGATGGAGGAAATCAATGCCGCATCAGAGATGCTGGCCAAGATGGCAGAGGAACTGCAAACACATGTCAGCCGGTTTAAAATCTCATAGCGTGTAGCATTCCGCTCCTTAATTAGCTAGAATGAGAAAAAAGGGGCGGGAGGTGAAAGAATTGGATTATGTGGATCGCAATCGTGCTTCTTTTGACAAACTGGCAAACGAGACAGGAGGAAAGTGGCGTCACCGAGAGTTGACTATGCAGTTTATTCCTGGGTTTCAAATGCTTTTGGGCGGCAACAGTGTGCTCGATCTCGGATGCGGGGTAGGACATGACGCGCTTAGACTAAAGCGTTATGATCTGCATGTACAGGGTTTGGACATCAGTGAGGTAATGCTTGAGCAGGCCAAGCAGAAAGTACAAGACGTTGAGTTTATTCAGGGGGATTTTCGGCATATTCCGACCGGGGATGAACTGTACGACGGAGTGTGGGCCAACGCCTCGCTGATTTACTTAACGGAAGAAGATTTGCATAAAGCGCTGGATGAAGTATACCGGGTGCTAAAGCCAGGTGGTGTTTTCTTCTCTTCATACCGGCTTGGCGAAGGTGATGTTGTCATCGATAATATTTTCAACCAGTTGTATAAGGAAGATGAAATACAGAATATCCTGCGCTTGCACGGATTCCGGATTTTTGACCGGGCGAATACGGGGGGCGAGGAAGAGCCGTACCTAAGCTTATATGCTATTAAGCAATAATTCCATCTATAATACTTGGTGCATACATAAAATAGCCGCGGAAAACCGCGGCTATTTTCTTTTTTTTAGGCGTTCTTTTGTGAGCTCCCGACGTCGACTGCGGATTTCGAAGCGTTCAGATGCGGTTTTATAATTCCAGCGTTCTTCTTCCGTTTCGGGAAGCACAGGAGGAACAGGCGTTGGTTTATCGTTTTCGTCAAGTGCCACGAATGTTAGGTATGCCTGCGAAGTCAGGCGCCGTTCGCCTGTTAACAGATTTTCTGCCTCGACCTTTACGTATACTTCCATGGATGTGTGATGAGTCCATGATACGTACCCTTCGAGGCAGATGGCTTCTCCGGTACGGATAGGAGCAAGGAAATCAAGGCTATCGCTTGATGCGGTTACCACTTGTCTGCGACAATGGCGCATAGCAGTAATACTTGCAACTTTATCGATATAAGCCATAACATTTCCGCCGAAAATTGTTCCATGATAATTCGTATCAGGCGGGAGCACGATATCAGTCATAGTCGTACGTGATTCGCTTGTTTTTTTTCCATTCAAAGGAAGTCACCTCAAGTGTCAAAAATTCAAGTAGATATAGGTATAGGTATAGGTATGCACCTAATTTACCAGCCATGGGCAGGTGTCGTGTCCTAACGTCCCATAGGTGAATACAGTGTAGCAGATTGATAAATAAATTGATAACGAATGGAGGACGTTACACATGCATTATCATCACCCGGGCGTAGTTCAGTCAATGGACGTAGACGTGGTCAAATATCATTACCACGTCGAGAAGATGCAGTATTATGAGTACAAGTGTCACAAGCATGTAGGTCATAAGAAATACTACAAAAAATATTATAAGCGTTATTGTTACCATAAAAAAATGTATGAATACTATTGCAAAAAAGGCCATGATAAAATGTACAGCATGGGACCGGTTTCGCCAGCGGTACCTTACCCCTATCCGCCGGTAGCTCCTGTCTACCCAGCCGCTCCGAATCAGCCGGTGGCTAAAGGCAAAAAGCGCGAAAGTTCTAGCTGTTGTTAATCGTGAATAGAATGTAAGGAAGAACGGGCCTTCTATGCTCGTTCTTCTTATTTCCAGCCTATGTATTGATGAGTCCGCGTAAACAGTGTAGGATACACAAGAAAGCCAAGGATAATGCTTGTCATGGCTGATGCGGCAGTATATGAGAACATAATAAGCAACTGATAGCGAACGGCTTCGATCGGACTGGTTCCTGCAATAATAAGTCCGGTCATCATGCCGGGAAGCTGGACGAGCCCAACGGTTTTCAACGCATCAATAATTGGAATCATGCCCGCACGTATCGCCTCTCGAATAAGCCGTTCACTAGCCTGTCGACTGGTAGCACCCAAGGACAGCGCGACAAGGATCTCTTCCCGCATGGATGAAGCTCTCTCCTTCATCTGATTCAGCAGAAGAGAAGAGACGATCATGCAGTTACCAATTACCATACCGCTGATTGGAATGACAGGTTGTGGCTTCCACTGTAGCATGCCGAATGCGAGCATCATCCCTAGCGTACCCGCAGCAACGACTGTGATAGTAAAGAATACACGGATAAACACATACGGAATGCCTTTTCCGCGTTTAGCGGAATTCTGGGACGCGACCAGAAGCATTGTTAATAATATGCACGCGATAAACATAGGATGGCTACTCGAAAATACGAATTCGAGCACATATCCAATCGCGACGAGCTGCACGATGGCACGTATTGTACCAATGAGCATATCGCGCTCTAGCCTCAATTTCAGGAGAAGCGATAAAAGCATAGCGATAAATACGAAGCCGACGGTCATGACGGTGGCAAGTGTGCTCATGGGGTAAGCTCCGTCTCTAAGCATCCGTCTTTTAGGCGCCATAGAATGCTCCCCAGGCGTTTCGCCTGTTCGGGGGAGTGGGTAATCCACAATACTGTGTGTCCTGCCTCATGATAAGCTTTAATTTCGTTCTCAATGTGTTTGGCGCTCTTCTCATCGAGGGCGGATGTCGGTTCATCAAGTAGAAGAACATCCGGGGTAAGCGATAAGGAGCGCGCAATGTTTACACGCTGTTTTTCCCCACCAGATAATTCCTCGATACGACGTGATACGTAGTCTTGAGGAAGTGAAACCCGCAGCAACAAATCTTCCATCTCTTCCGCTAGCAGTGTGTCTCCCTTAAGCTTTGCAGGATATGACAAATTATCGGCCACTGTGCCGGGAAACAAGACGGGGGCCTGGAAGACATAATGAAGCTTTTGGCGTAGCTCAGGCGGATGCCATTCAGATAGCGGCCTGCCTAAATAAAAGATTTGGCCTTCATCCGGTTCCTCTAAGCGGGTCAAAAGGCGGAACAGCGTACTTTTTCCTGTGCCGGACGGGCCTGTGATCGTAATGAAAGCCCCATTCTCCACATTGGCGGTAACATCTTTTAGCGGTGTGGATCGATGATGCGGCGTTCGATATGACTTTGAGATGCATTGGAGTGCAAGCATAGATTCGCTCCCCATAGCGTGACGATCTCCCCTTCGTGTATCGTATAGTTTTTCATATTTCACGTACGTATAGTATATTATATGTAAATTCCGTAGAAAGGAAGAATCGTTTGGATATTACGTTAGCACAGCAGTATATATGGAGAGTGGCATATCGCCTTGTGACAGAAGAAGAATACACAGTGGTAGGTTCCGGGGGAGAGAATATTGAGCTGCTGAGTCGGAAGGGAAGGGAGCTACGTTATGTCCAGCTGCGGCTGGCAAATTTCCTGTGGGGCGCTACGATGGGATATGATCTGCGTGAAGGTGCTGGGCGCATGGATGATATTCGTAGACAGCTCCGCGCTAGAGCGATTGAGGGGCAGATTGTGTATGTATGCTACGAGCCAGTAACAGAAAGCATGCGCGATGCCTTGCAACAGGAAGAAGGTATACACGAACAGCAGGTTTCACTCGATTTGGCAGGATATGATTTTACAGAGGGACAATGGATTATACGGAATCGCAAGGAAAGAGGAACCGAAGTTGTGTCACCGCAATTGTTCGACGACACACCATATGGAGACGAAGAGCCGCCCGCTTCTCATTGGATGCGCAGCATCGAACAGGTGGAGATGGAGCGGGAGCGTGAAGTGCGTTCAACATTTTTTTACGGAAAACCGCGCTTTACCTACGCATTTCTTGCCATTATTATTGCTATATTTATTCTGATGGAGTTGAGCGGCGGCAGTCAGGACCCCCGTGTGCTGCTGTTGTTCGGAGCTAAATTCAATCCTCTCATTCTTGCGGGAGAATGGTGGCGGTTCGTGACGCCGATGTTTTTACATATTGGCTTTATGCATATCCTTTTCAACGGTGTTGCACTGTACTCGTTAGGTACACTAACCGAGCAAATTTACGGTTCAGTACGGTTTTTTCTTGTCTATATGATATCCGGAATTAGCGGCGTAGTCGGCAGCTTTGCATTTTCCGAAAACATTTCTGCCGGTGCATCCGGTGCGATTTTTGGCTTGTTTGGAGCCATGTTGTATTTCGGTACACAGAACAAGGAATTGTTCTTCCAGACCCTGGGTACCAATATTCTGGTTGTATTGGGCATTAACTTAGTCATCGGATTTCTATCTCCCGGTATCATTGATAACTATGCTCATCTGGGCGGTCTGGTGGGAGGCTTTCTTGCCTCGGCGCTTGTGGGAATGCCAAAGCATGGACCGCGCATCGGCATAAGAATAGGGGCACTCACACTTCTTGTTCTTCTGTTCTGGTGGGGCTTGCGGACGGGGGGATTGTAGGAAGAGAATAATTTCTTCCGGAAAAGCAAACATTCTATGTGAAGGTATTAATTCTTTTCTGACGAAACAGGCAGGGTTGCGTACGGATATTCCAGCGGAAACGGTCAAGCTGTACGCCAAGCAGGTGTTTCGCCTGCCTCGTGCCGTTTTGGAGGAACGGTTCCATTTGGAAGGGAATGAGGGGGCAATATATGCGTTTACGGGATACCCGACTGCCGGTGTTATCGGTAAAGCGGGCATCTGGACAGGAAAAGAAACCCTCGCACTCATCACAGGCGGCTTTTTGGATCAGTTGGCGGAAAAGCGTATGAGCCCGTATGAGTTGCTCGAACGAACCAAACGCCACCCGTTAATCCAGCGCCTATTGAAAGATGCCGAGCCGATTGAGTATGCCGCACATATGATACCGAAGGGCGGCTTCAAAATGATCCCCCAACTGTATGACCACCATCTTCTAATTGCGGGAGATGCCGCTACAATGGTCAGTGGACGTCGTGGTACGGATCTGGCAATGTTATCGGGAAAGATGGCAGGCGAAACCATTCTTCAGGCACATGCCAAGGGGGATTTTAGCCAGAAGATCTTGGCCACCTACGGTTGGAAAATTAACCAAAGCTTTTTCATAGCGGATATAAAGAAAAAAAGAGGAACGGATAAGTACGTTGCAAAATATCAGGACAGCGATTATCTCATTAGCCGTGCGATGAACGAATTCGGCTCGGAATTTTTTCATGTAGGCATGAGTACGGAAGAAGATAAGATGAAGAAAATTTATCAGGAACTTAAACAAATTCAATTACCGCTTAAGTCGTTCGAAGACGTATGGCAGGCGCTGAGACATTGGGAGGTGCTATGATGGAGAAGTTTGGAGTAACAAGAACCGACATGGCGCCGATGGATCAGGTGCAGCGCATACCGGTTACAGAGGCTTTCATTGACATTTACGATCCTGCGATTTGCTTGAATCGTTGTGTTAATAAGCCCTGTACGTATTTCTGTCCAACACAGGTGTATCAATGGTGGGATAACCAGATAGCTATTGATCAGGAGCGGTGCGTGGAATGCGGAGCTTCAGTGATGGGTTGCCCATATGGCAATATTGACTGGCGGTATCCTCCGGGTGGTACCGGAGTCGTGATAAAACATGGATAAGCCTTCCCCCTTTATAAAATGTCCGATATAATAAAAAATTGAGAGTGATTTCTCATAACGCCCCATGATTTTGACCGGAAGCCTGGTTATAGAGTGATTCGATAGAAACCATGGGGACAGGAGATTGGGAAGAGGGGTAGGAGACCATGAATCAATTTAAAGACAGCGTATACCAGCTGATCGTTGAAACATCCACCAACCTGCCGCCGGATGTGCGCCGTGCGGTTGCGAGCGCGAGAAAGAAGGAAAACGCAGGCACACGTGCTGCGCTTTCGCTTACTACTATTGCGCAGAATATTGAAATGGCGGAAACGAATGTGTCACCCATCTGTCAGGACACCGGCATGCCGACATTTGAAGTGCATACGCCGGTAGGAGCTAACCAGATCGAGATGAAGAAGGCCATCTGTGAAGCGATTGATCTGGCAACGAAGAATGGTAAGCTTCGTTCGAACTCTGTCGATTCGCTGACGGGAGAGAATAGCGGTAATAACCTTGGACCCGGCACGCCGGTCATTCATTTTGAGCAATGGGAAAAGGACGAAATCGAAGTAAAGCTCATCCTCAAAGGCGGCGGCTGTGAGAACAAAAATATCCAGTACAGTTTGCCGATGGAAATCGAGGGCTTGGGCAAAGCGGGTCGCGATCTTGATGGTATCCGCAAGTGTATCCTGCACAGTGTATACCAGGCACAGGGACAGGGCTGTAGCGCCGGGTTCATCGGTGTAGGTATCGGTGGTGACCGTACGACCGGTTATGCACTTGCTAAAGAGCAATTGTTCCGCAAAGTCGACGACGTAAACCCGAATCCGCAGCTGGCGGAATTGGAAAGCTATATCATGGAGAAAGCGAACGAACTAGGCATCGGGACAATGGGCTTCGGCGGTGAGACGACGCTTCTCGGCTGTAAAGTCGGTGCAATAAACCGCCTTCCAGCCAGTTTCTTCGTATCAGTTGCCTACAACTGTTGGGCGTTCCGCCGCCAAGGTGTAACGATTCATCCGACTACCGGGGAAATCAAAGGCTGGCTTTATAAGGATGGGACGGCTGATCTGCATGAAGGTGTACAGCAGCCAGAACAGACGGAAGAGCGTCGTGAAGTAGTGTTGCAATATCCGATTACGGAAGAGCAAGTACGTAGCTTGAAAGTGGGCGATGTCGTAATCATCAATGGCTTGATGCATACAGGCCGTGATGCGTTCCATAAATATATGATGGACAATGACTGTCCGGTTGATTTGAATGGCGGCATTATTTATCACTGTGGACCGGTTATGCTTAAAGACGACAGTGGTGAATGGCACTTGAAAGCGGCAGGCCCAACGACAAGTATCCGCGAAGAGCCGTATCAGGCGGATATTATGAAGAAATTCGGCATTCGCGTCGTTATCGGAAAAGGTGGAATGGGACCGAAAACATTGAAAGGTCTACAGGAGCATGGCGGTGTTTATTTAAACGCCATCGGCGGTGCTGCACAATATTATGCGGATTGTGTAAAGAAGGTCGAAGGAGTGGATTTCCTCGAATTCGGCATCCCGGAAGCGATGTGGCATCTGCAAGTAGAAGGCTTTGCTGCAATCGTAACGATGGATTCACACGGAAACAGTTTACATGCCGATGTAGACAAAAGCTCATTGGAGAAATTGGCGAAATTTGCCGAACCAGTGTTTAGCTAATACGAGTTTTGTCGAACCGAAGAAGTCAGCAGATTCTCTGCTGGCTTTTTTGGTATGGCAGAGTATAATGATTGAGAAAAGACTGTTGCCAAAAGGAGTGAAGCGCCGGTGCAGCCTCCCGTTTCCTATGAGGTTCTCCGCAGATACGCACGCATGATTACCGACCGGCATTTTGTCGAGCTTGTGACGCATACCGAACTGGCGAGTAATATCCAAATCGAGAAGCTGAACAATAGAAGATGGCGGTTCAAATTTTCTGTGCGCACTTTCTACTTGCTTTATCTAATCTTTTACAGAAAGAAAGTAGGGCGGGCACGTAAAAGGTCATTGCATGATGCTTACAGGATTGGCTATAAAATTGGAACAAACAATATTGATTTCCAGACTACGCTCCTGATGGCTAATTTATATCGAAGATCATTTATGAACGGTATACGACAGTTGTTTCGTGAAAGGGAGTATGGAGACTACGAACGGGCCGAGAGCATAGTGGATGAATTCGTTGATCAGTTTTTGCTTGGTTACCTAGCTAAAAAAGATAATACGATTGAACGCCTGCATGAACAACGGATGGCTATTATGGGGCAGATGGCGGCTAGCATGGCGCATGAAGTACGTAATCCGTTATCGGCCATCGATGGATTTCTAACGCTCATTCGACAGGATGAACAGATGGATAGACAGAAGCGCGAGGAATATATGCGCATCATTTTGCATGAAACGAAAGAGATAAATAGAATTATCACGCAATTCCTGCAATTTTCGCGTAAGGGACAGGTAGAGGACTCGCCGCTTACTGCAGTATCACTCGTTTCTCTGCTTACAGAAGTGCACGAGTTTGTAAGAGCGAAAACCATTCAGGAGAATATCAAGTTTTACTTGTGCCTACCTAGAGAAGATTTCATGATTCGGATACACAGGGAATCAATTAAGCAAGTGCTTGTTAATGTAATCCACAATGCGTTTGAGGCTGTGCACAATCAAGAAAACCGTCGTGTGGATATATATGCGTATAGAAAGAATACAGGGCAAGCACGCATCGAAATTGTGGACAATGGGCCTGGTATGTCCCTTGAAGCTTTAGACCGTGCATTTGAGCCCTTCTATTCAACAAAAGATACGGGAACAGGCATTGGGCTTGCACTGAGTAAAGAGCTGGTTAAGAAGAGTGGGGGAGACATCCGCATTCTGACCGGACAATATGGTACAACCATTGTTATCACGCTGCCAGTGACGCAGCGGAAAACAATCGAAACGACAAAACGCTCCCATTAGAAGGAAGGGGGAGCAGAAGAAAGGAATGAACAATAGTGAATACATATACGATTGCAATGATACAGATGGACATTGTGTTCGGGAGTCCAGAACAAAATAGAGAGCGTGTTCGTGAAAAGTTTGAAAAAATAAAAGAGCTAACACCAAAGCCGGATATTGTTCTGCTGCCAGAGCTGTGGGATACCGGCTATGATCTAAAAAGATTGGATGAAATTGCCGATCCGAATGGCGCTTATACGAGGGAAATGCTCGCTGAATTAGCCAATCAATATGGAGTATACATTATCGGAGGCTCCGTTGCAGAACAGAAAGCGGAAGGTACATACAACACTTCGTTTGTATTTGCACCCGACGGGCAATTGATTCATGAATACCGTAAAGCCCATTTGTTTCGTTTGATGGAAGAAGAGAAATATCTGCAGGCAGGACAAGAGCTTCCAAGTTTCCAAGTAGGAGAGATGCCGGCATTTTTGCAGATCTGCTATGACATTCGTTTTCCAGAAGGCATTCGCACAGGTGCGCTTACTGGGGCGGAAGTATTGTTTGTAGTGGCAGAATGGCCTAATCCGCGCCTTGCGCATTGGCGGCAGCTGCTTATTGCCCGTGCAATCGAAAACCAGATGTATGTGGTGGCTTGTAACCGGGTGGGGAGTGACTTGAACAATACATTTTTTGGTCACTCGCTCATCATTGATCCGTGGGGCGAAGTAATTGCTGAAGGTGGCGAAGGGGAAGAGATTGTTACCGGTACAATAACTAGAGAGCTGGTTGCTGACGTACGCAAGAGGATTCCGATTTTTTCAGATCGAAGACCCCATTTGTATACATTATAAATATGCCAGGATAAAGTGAAACGCGGGAGATTTTCCCGCGTTTTTCTTACTAGAGTTCGGCTAGAAGAAGTCATCATCGTCGTAGCGATTATCGCGCACGGCGTCGATGGCACCAAGCACGATATGCGCCAGGCCGAATCCTGCCAGACCCCAGGCGTATGGATTATCCATCCGATTATCGGTGTGGCGTCGGTTTAACATGTTAACACCGGTCAGCGTAACGGCTGTTCCAAGCGCAATTGGGATAATGCCTTTTCTCATCAGTCCAACACCTCCTTTTAACAGCATGCCCGGACAGCTCATGCGATATGTTTGGCATTGTTTTCTTAAGAATTGTAGTACAATAAAAGAGAAGATTATGGGAAAGGAAGTTGTCGGATGGTTTACTGGCGCTCTATCCTGTTTGTTTTTTTTGGCGCATGCAGTTATGGCATGTTATCGACGTTTGTAAAGCTTGCATATAAGGCGGGCTTCTTACCCGGAGAGGTAAGCGGCAGTCAAATGTTTTTGGCGATGGTGTGCATGTGGGGAGTTGCGCTCTTGTTTTCACGGCAAAGAATTGGCGGAAAACAGTGCATTGCCCTAATGGGAGTCGGTGTGGCGAGCGGACTGACCGGCATTCTCTATTATCAATCACTACAGTATGTACCAGCTTCGATAGCGATTGTTCTTTTGTTTCAGTTTACATGGATTGGTGTAATTATCGCAGCAATTATGGAACGTAAGAAACCAGGCATAGAGAAGATAGTAGCTCTTATATTGTTGATGGTTGGTACATTGCTTTCCGGGGACGTATTTACGGGCGGATTCGGGCAACTTAATCTTATCGGGATTGTGTTTGGATTGTTGTCGGCAGTTACGTATGCACTGTTTGTTATTTTCAGCGGGAGAGCAGCATCTAGCGGGCTTTCCCCCTATACGCGTGCGGCTGTTACCTTAACGGGTGCAATGCTGATTACGTTTATCATCTATCCGCCCTCATTCCTTATAAATGGTGCGCTAACATCAGGTCTGTTACTGTATGCATTGCCGTTGGCACTGTTTGGCGGCATCATCCCCGTTCTCTTTTTTACGTTGGGCGTATCGCATATTGGGGGCGGGCTTGCCACAATTCTAAGCGCTGCCGAGCTGCCGACCGCGGTGTTGCTGTCCAGAATCGTGTTGCATGAGAATGTGAGTATGCTGCAGTGGATCGGTGTTTCAATTATTCTGGGCGGGATTGCTTTTCCTGAGCTTATACGTAAGCGCCGGACAAACCATACACAAACGGATACAGTATCGATGTAACTGGCAATTCTTCTGCATGTTTTGATATGATCAAAAAAATGGAAAGGATGGGATGTATGGATAAGCAAATGACATTGTTTCGACGGTTAACGGAAGCATGCGGTGCTCCAGGATTCGAGGAAGATGTGCGCGGTATTATGCGTGAATACATAAGTGAAACGACCAAAGAAATGGTATATGACAACCTTGGAGGTATCTTTGGTGTCTTGCGTGGGAATGAGAGCGGTCCGAAAATTATGGTAGCCGGTCATATGGATGAGGTTGCATTCATGGTGATGCGGATTACGGATAAAGGCTTCGTTCAATTTCAGCCGTTGGGCGGCTGGTGGAGCCAGGTGCTACTGGCGCAACGGGTACAGATTATGACAGCGGATGGAACAGTCACAGGGGTTATCAGTTCAATTCCACCGCATGTCTTGCCGGACAGCAGGAGGAATAAACCGATGGAGATAAAAGATATGTTCATCGATGTAGGGGCAGACAATAAAGAGGACGCAGAGCGCATGGGAATTCGTCAAGGACAGCCTATCCTCCCGATTTGTCCGCTTACGGTAATGGGCAATCCAAAAAAATTGATGGCGAAAGCGTGGGATAATCGATATGGCTGCGCACTCGCCATTGAAATGATGCAGGAAATGAAAGAAGAGAAGCATCCAAATATGATTTATGGCGGCGCGACAGTGCAGGAAGAAGTAGGTCTACGCGGCGCAGGCGTTGCCGCAAACATGATTGAGCCAGACCTATTCTTTGCATTGGACGCAAGCCCTGCAGGGGACATTCCAGGCGTTCAGGACGGCATGGGTAAGCTTGGGGACGGTCTTCTGATGCGGATTATGGATCGGACGATGGTCACCTTGCCAGGGTTGCGCGACTTCATGATCGATACGGCAGAAGAATTGGGCATCCGCTACCAATTCTTCGTATCCCCGGGCGGTACGGATGCAGGCAGAGTGCATTTGACGGGCAAAGGGGTACCGTCGGCTGTCATTGGCATTCCGGCACGCTATATTCATAGCCATGCGGCTATTATTCATCATGATGATTACGAAGCGGCTAAGCAATTGCTGTTGGCGCTGCTTAAGCGAATAGATACTGATACGCTGGGGCGCATCAAAGAACGACAGTAACAGTAAGGAGGCCTGCTGTGCAGTATTTGTATTTACACAGAGTTACACAGCCCGAGAAACAAGCGGTACAGTATGTATATCAATTCGATGATCATAACCTTTCTCCTAGCAACCTGGTAATCCGCAAGCTGTTTTACTGCATGCTGGATATGTTACAGGAGGAGCTGACAGAGATAGAAATAGAGTACAATGATGCAGAAATAGTGAAGCTGGTGGGCATGGAGCAGGCAGTGGCTTTTCTCACAGCAATGGGTGCGCGTGAAGCCGAACAACTCGAGTACCGGCAAGAAGGAGTGCTGCTGAGCCGGACATTTACGACGGAATTGACACCTGCACGCCTTGAATACTTCTATTCTCTTAGAGATTTGGACATTGTATACCGTCTGCGCTTCCTGAACAATGAAGAAGAACGTATTCAGATATACTTTACGAAAACTCTTAGCTGCTTGCTTCCTGAGGTAAAAGAAGAGGCTTTTTTGGCACATTTGACGGAGCAGCGTGTACCCCATAAAGTTTTGGAAGAAAACAGTTAAATTTTTGTCGATTTTTGCTTAAAAACGACCATTTTTCCTAAAATTTCTATTGTTTCTTGCCGAATTTTATATTATTCTTTTTATGACAACTTATTCAATTGGTTGAGAGTTGTTGTTTTCGCTCCGCTTTGGCGGGGCCTTTTTTTTCGACAAAAATTTTTATCGGTTCGGCAGTTTATCCTCTTCCAAAAGTGGGTATCACTCTATAATCAGCAGGGATGTTTGCTGGAGCACTCGTAATTGTGACTGGTGTTATTACAGTTTCTTTATGATATAGAGAAAAAACGAGGCAAATGGCGCCTCGTTTTTTTATACGTATTGCTCCCGTAGAATGTAGAGAGTTAGTTAATCAGCCGATCAGCTTCTTTCCAGAACGGTTCACGCAGAACGACCTTTTGGATTTTGCCTGAAGCAGTCTTTGGAAGCTCTGTGACGAATTGTACTGATTTAGGGCATTTGAAATGAGCCATGCGTTCCCTGCAGAAAGAAATAATCTCTTCCTCGGTCACGTGTGCATCCTCGCGTAGAACGCAAACCGCATGCGGCACTTCACCCCACTTTTCATGTGGGACGGCAATGATGGCTGCTTCCAGTACAGCTGGATGTTCGTATAGTGTGCCTTCGACTTCGATCGAGGAAATGTTTTCGCCTCCGCTGATAATAATGTCTTTCTTACGGTCGACGATATCGATATAGCCGTTCTCATCAATCGTAGCCATATCCCCGGTATGATACCATCCGTTAACGATGGAACGGGCGGTTTCTTCCGGCTGTAGCCAGTAGCCGTCCATAACCGAATTAGAACGGCAGATAACTTCGCCTACTTCCTGACCATTCCATTCAACGTCCTCTCCGTCTTCATTAACGACGCGAGCCTCTACATTAATCATACTAATGCCGGCTTTCGCTTTCAGCCTATGGATACGATTTTCGTCACCTTCATCACGGATTGCTTTCTTGATATGACCAACGGTGATGAATGGAGCAACTTCTGTCATGCCGTATACTTGCAGAAAAGTCCAGCCAAGCTCTTGTTCAACTGCTTTGACGAAAGATGGCGGCGGAGCGGAACCAGCGATGACCACACGGACATCTTGCCGGATGTTAGTTGTTTTGGCGGCCGGCTCATTCAGAATCATATTCAGTACAGTCGGTGCCATGCAAGCAACCGTTACGCCTTCTGTTTTGACTAAGTGTACAATATGTGCCGCATCGATTTTACGCAGCATAACGTGGGTAGCACCCATACCTGTAAAAGAGAACGGCGTACCCCATCCATTCACATGAAACATCGGCAGCGTATGCAGCAGAATATCCTCGTCTTCGGCGCGTGTATGGATAATCGTATTGATTGCGTTCATATACAGGCTGCGATGTGTTTGAACTACACCTTTTGGCCGGCCGGTTGTACCGCTCGTATATAAGATGGTCGCCATATCTCTCTCATCTACATCTTCATATATTGCGGTATGCGAAGCGCTTTCAATCATAGCATCATAAATAAGCCAGCCGTTTTGGTTATCGAAGCCTTTCACCTGTAGGGAGACATAATGCTCCACACTTTTAAGATTGGTGTTTACCGGTTCGATGAGGGGGGCGAGTTCTGCATCCACTAGAAACATCTTAGCGCCAGAATGATTAATGATGTACTCATAATCCACGGGCATTAGCCTAGTATTTAGCGGTACAATGACTGCACCTAGCAGAAAAGCAGCATAGAAGGCTTCGTACATTTCCAGACGATTCGGAGATAACACGGCGATGCGATCGCCTTTTGCAATTCCGTTTGATCGAAATGCATTCGCAAGGCGGTTTACGCGTGTTTCGATTTCTGCGTACGTAAAGCGGCGTTCGCCGTCCACTACCGCTGTTTTTTGTGGATAATGATAAACCGCCCGTTTTAAAAAATCCTGAAGTAACAAAGGTACATACATCGTTTCTCTCCTCCCAAAAGTAAACAGATATGTACATGTTTGTACAGATTCAAAATAACATAAAAATTCAGAAAAGTGAGATATTAATTTTGTCTTTTTAAAGAAAAAAGAAACCCGGACAACATGTGGCATGCTGTTCGGGTTTGCTATAGAAGGTTAGACAACCGTAAATCCGATAATTCCTTGAATAGGCTCGCCGATGTTACGCCCGTCTCCGAAGTAAAGATGTACAGGTCCATTCTCGCGAATTGGTTTGCCATCAATGGCGAAGCAGAGCACCGCTTCATAGGCTTCTTGAAGCGGGAGAGAGAACTCATCTTCGTTCTCCAGGCGACAAACCAGTGTAGACGCGTTTTCTTCAGGCTCCGCGTTTTTTAGAAAAGGTCCCAGATACATTCCATAATCACCGACGATTTTCTTCTTCTCTACGAACAATTTCTCGCTTTGTTTGGTCGGGGCGACACCATGCGTTAGCTCCCGGTCCCACTGTTGTCCTATCTTCATGAGCGATTCGTCTTGTTCCTTTTCCTTTTCTTCGCCGATGCTTGCGAAGAAGTCCTCGAGCTTGAATTTGCGATCATCAAAAATCCATACGCTTGGATCAAGCGTAATACTGAACTTTACATTTCCGTTGACTGTAATTACATCTGCCATACTCTCTCTCCTTTATTATAGGAAGTAAAATGCTGCGCCAAGAATAATATAAACGATGATAAGCAGTACGCCTTCATACCAGTTGGTACTGCCGTCGCGTGAGATGGAAGACGCAATAAACGCTCCTACTCCGATGGCGGCTAGCTCATATGATGTAAATACGAGATCCATCGGCTTGCCGAATAACAGGCTGACGAATACAAGGGTCGGTGCAACGAACAAGGCAATCTGCAGGCTGCTGCCAACCGCAATTTCTACAGAGGCGCCGATTTTGTTCTTCATGGCAAGGAAGACAGCTGCACTATGTTCGGCAGCATTACCGACAATGGCAATAACAAAGGCTCCCACGAAGATTTCCGACCAGCCGAGGCTGTCTGCCACTTCTTTGATGCTATGCACCAGCCATTCGCTCGTAATCGCAACAAATACAGTAGCTACGATAAGTATAAGAATTGAGGTGCCTTTGCCCCACATATGACCTTCTGCTTCTTCTTCTGCCCTCGCTTGATCGGCTAGTTCTTCTTTATGGGTAACCATAGAAAAGAATAGCCAAAGTATGTAAGCGACGATGAGAAGACCGGAGATAATTAGGCTAAGCGTTTCGGTCCGCTCTGCATGGAGCTGTTTTAAAAACACGGCCGGAATAAACAGCGCAATCACCGCAAGCAGCATAAGGGAAGCATTATGTCCGGCAAGCAGTGGATTGAAGCGCTGTTCCTTAAACTTCAGTCCCCCGGCAATGACGCTTAGACCCAGCACCAGTAACAGGTTTCCGATGATGGAACCGGTAATGCTCGCCTTTACCATATCGAACAGGCCCTCTTTAATTAAAAAGATGGCAATAATCAACTCGGCCGCATTTCCGAATGTTGCATTCAGAAATCCTCCCACGCGTTCGCCCGCATAGTGGGCAACGTTTTCTGTCGCTTTGCCGAGCAGGCCAGCCAGCATGATAATAGCTGCTGATGTGGTGACGAACTGTAGGCCGGCGGAGTGGGTAAAATAATGGGCCCAGCCGCTGAGTGCGGTCAATACGATAACAAGCGTGAAAAACAGCTTCTGATTCAAACAATTTCCTCGCTTTCCTTCATGAATGTACTTGATTTTTGATGAAGTGATGCCTAACCTAAACTTTAGTGTAAAACATGGATACTGCAAAAAGCAAAAATTTTTCAGTTTATGATAGGGGAAAAATACATGAAAAAAGTAGCCGTTATCGGAGCAGGTTACGCCGGACTGGCTGTAAGCATTGGACTGGCCCGTTGTAACGCCATGGTTCGGTGTATTGATATTGATGAGAAGAAAATTGAACGGCTTTCGCAAGGAAATGTGCCGATTCATGAGCCGGAGATGGAAGGGATGCTGCGTCGGCAGTTGGCAGACCAGCGTCTAACATTCTCTACGGATATGATTGCAGGCATCATGGAAGCTGATATTATTTTTATTGCTGTCGGAACACCAGGGCAGGAGAAAGGTGCACCGGATGTTACCGCGATTTTCTCGGTCACTGATACTATTGCCCAACATATACGAAAAGATGTTGTCGTCGCCATAAAAAGTACCGTCCCTCCTGGAACGTGCGAAGCGGTTCAGACGCGCCTTCATGATTGGATAAGGGGGACATATGCATGCGATGTAGTTGCAAATCCGGAGTTTTTGAGAGAGGGGCGGGCGCTGCGCGATTTTCTGGAACCAGACCGAATCGTATTGGGAGGGACTGATGAACGGGCGATAACAGTCATGCAGGAGCTGTATGCCCCCTTTGTGGCTGCGGGAGTACCATTCTATATGACAGACTGGCGTACAGCGGAAATGATTAAATATAGCGCCAATAGCTTTTTGGCAATGAAGGTCGCCTTCATTAATGAAATTGCAAGGCTTTGTGATGCTGTAGGAGCCGATGTCACAGTAGTAGCCGAGGCATTGGGGGCGGATCCGAGAATCGGTAATCAGCATCTCAGCCCCGGTCCCGGTTATGGTGGCTCTTGTCTGCCGAAAGATACGGAAGCGTTAGCCTTGTCAGCTCGGCAGGCGGGTGCACCACTCGCCATTGTCGAAGCGGTTATCGAAAGCAATCGGTTACAGCAGAAGTATGTTGTCGAGAAAATTAAGCGGGAATGGTCTAATCTGCAGGGGCTTTGCATTGCTGTGTATGGACTGGCTTTTAAAGCAAATACAGACGATATGCGCGAATCTCCGGCAATCCCAGTTATCGATTGGTTGCTCGCTGAAGGAGTGCACGTTCGTGTTTATGATCCACAGGCGATGAACCAAGCCTATGAAATATGGGGAGAGCGAATTCAGTACGGTATGGATGCATACGATGCAGCGGCGGGAGCGCATGCTCTTGTCATATTAACCGATTGGCAGGAATTTACGGAATTACACGTTGACAGGCTGGAGCGTATCATGGCGGAGAAGGTGATTTTTGACTTTCGCAATGCATGTGAGGCTGGTATATGGAGACGGCACGGCTTTCGTTATATCGGGATAGGAGTATAAGAAATTGTAAGAGTAAGAAAACACCTATAACTTTTTATTGACAATAGTTATCATTCGCACTATTATCTTGTTATCGCAAGTGATAATCATTATTGTTGAGAAAAAGTATACTATGAAAAGAGAAGGGGAAATCATCGTGAAGGCGTGGAAAGTTCTGAGTATTACAGCGGTTGCATCTATGGTTGTTTTGGCTGGTTGCGGGGCGAATCAAGAGGCGGCCAAACCGCAAACCGAGCAGACAGAAGAGGTGAAGACAGAAGCGGGCAAGCAACAGGAAGCTAATACATATGTGGCGGCTTATACATCAGCCGCAAAAGAATTGGTTGCTCTCGTTAAAAAGAAAGAAGGGGACAAAACACCTGTAGAATGGGATAAAGCACAGCAACTGTATGACGGTAAACTAAAAGCGCGTGTCCAATTGTTGGATGGAGAGTATAAAGATAAGGTTAATGAACAATTGACTGCTGCCCTTGCAGCCGGCAAAGAAGGTCAAATGCCGGCAGCTGTAGTAGGCCAGATTGTGGACAAATTGCTGCAGAAAACCGCATTTTTAACTACACGCCATGAATTCAAGCAAGCAAATGATGGTTTTGCCAAGAAAGAAGAGGCTAAGCAGGCTATAAATTTGGCGAAAGAAGTGTATGAAGCCATCCTTAAGGGTACGATGGAAAAACGTGATACGGCTTACGAAACAAAGCTTGTCAGCACAATCGATGCAGGCTTTAGCGAAATGATTGCCGCAGTTGACAAAGGGGATAACCTTGCGTACAACCTGGGCAAACAGATGGTGGATAAATCATTAATGAAAGGCTTCTACCTTGCTTCAGGAGGAGAGAAGGGCTACGCCTATAAGATTGAAAAAGGTGTGAAGGAAGAAGAAAAGCCGGAAAAGCTGAAAGTAATGCAGGCGGAAGGCTGGGCATTTTTCCAGTCGGTGCAAGGGTATGTAGTCAAGCATAGCCAGGCGGATGCAGATTATATCAATCAACAGTTCGATCTGTCTAATGACCCGAAAAACATTAAAGGTGATGGAATTCATACAGCATTCGTGCGCAGTCTAACCGCTACAGCTAAGCATGAGTACGATGAATCTTTCGCCAATTGGGGTCAGGACAAGGCGGTAATTACCTCCTTGGAAGGGGCGCTTTTCCTTGATATGATAAAGACGGATCTGCCGAAAGTGTTGGGGGATGAAGCGAAGGCGAATGCATTGCTTGAGCAGGCGCAGCAGCATTTAGAAGCTGCAAAGGCGAAAGATAAGCAAAAAGCGGAAGCGATCTACAAAGAAATGCAGCCGTCGCTTGACAAGCTAGCAGCTTACGGAAGATAACCGATATTATTTAGTGTAGGGGGCATGGATATGAAGCAGGTTAAACGGTTCATTTCCGCCCTCTTTGTTTGCGTGCTGGCGATTACGCTTTTGCCTTTATCGGCAGGAGCCTATTCGTATGGCAATCCAAACGAAGAGGCTGTAGCGGAAAATTACAAACAGGTAGTAGCAAAGCTGAATCAGAACCCACCGGATTTCAAAGGAGCGGAACAGGCATTCCAGCCAATTAAAGAAGAGCTGGATATGCATATGGGGCCAGAGCCAGCTAAGGCGATTCAGGATCGGCTTGCAAGTGAAGATAAAGAAGCGGCACTCGAAGCTTATCATAAGACGTTAATTCTCAACATTGCGCGTCGAATGGAGAGCGTAGAAAAGGACTTTAAAAATTACGAGCAAAATAAAATTCTGCTTGCGAAGGCAAGAGCTACATATGATGCCCTGTCTCCCATTGTCAAAGAAAAGAATCCTCAAGAGGACGGAAAAGTGCGGACCGCTTATGATGAAGCGCTGGCAGCACTCGGAAATCCGGGCTTGTTCGGCGTAGGGGTGAAAGAGCCAGATCAGGCGAAGTACACAGCCAAGAAGAATGAAATTTTTGATGTGCTGAAACAGGAGTTCGACATGGATAGCCTGGACGTTGGACACTTTAAGCCTGGCGAAGGACCAGGTAATTCAACGAAAAAGCAATCCACCGGTCTTAGTGACCCAAAAAACTGGATTCCGCTGGTGGCTATTGTCGTCGTGCTGGGCTTCATTGTATTTCGGACGATGCGCAAACGCCGCGCGTAAGCAATGAAACGTGCGGCTATTATTGCGCTGCTGGCTCTATGCCTTCGGCTGCCATTCCTTGCATCGGGGCCAGGCGGATGGGATGATATAGATTTTGCTTTAGGAATGAAACAGTATGATTTGACCACTATGCAGCCCCACTTTCCTGGATATCCGGTATATATGGTGGCCGCCTTTGTTGCCGGCCGAATTATTGAGGATCCATATTTGGCATTGTCCTCCTTATCCGCCCTGGCATCGGCGCTTGCGGTTTTTCCGTTGTATAGTATTGTGCATTCGTACAGTGGCCCACGTGCGGCGATAGCGGTTGCTTTGTTATGGGCAATCGCTCCGCTTTCCGTCGTATTGGGTACGCAACCACTTTCTGATAGCTTTGGCACGCTTTTGGCCGTGCTGCTGGTTGCGAGCAGCATGCGTACACTGGATCAAAGTCGTAAAGAGCGGAGCCGGGCACTATACCTTATCATGAGCGGTATTTGCCTTGGCCTGTTGTATGGCGTCCGCGTATCATATTTGGCGTTCTGCGCGGTTCCGCTTTGGGCGGGCCTTATGTATGGAAAAGATACGAGGCGCTGGAGTGATGTAGTATATGCCATTCTATGTGTGTTCCTCGTTTCATTTAGCTGGACATATGCTATGGCAGTAAATGTTGGAAGCATACATGGGCTATGGCAGATGGCATTGGCATTTACCGGTGGACATTTCTCTGATTGGGGGGGGACGTACACAGGAGGCAATGCTATCGAACGCCTCGGTTACTGGCTCGGGCGCCAATGGCTAGCAGCAGGTCTGGGAACGCCGTGGCCAGGACAACACTGGATAAGTTGGAGCGTAGCAGGGTTATTCATACTGAGCGTATGGGGCTGGAGCGTGCGCTGCAAAAGACGGGAACTTCAGATAGGAAAGCGAGGCCGGGAATTTGTTCTGCTGCTTATGTGGGGTGTTCCATACGGATTATGGGCATTTTTTGCACAAAATGTAGATAAGCCGCGTCATATTCTTCCATTGCTTATATTGCTTCTGTGGCTAACAGCTTCAGGTTTACTTACTTTCCGCCATGCCGGAAAGTATATGCTCGCTGTTCTTGTCTGCTGCATGCTGATTGTAAGCTGGACGCAGGTGCGCGATCAACGTGAAAACTCGTCTCCGACGGTGCAATTGGCGAAGTATGCCGCATCGCATCTGCCGACATCTGCTGTAGTGTATACATATGAAGAAGAACGAATTATGCATTATTTGCATCCTGAGATAGAGACGGTGCGCTTACGCAAATGGGAAGACTTCAAAACTTCGGTATTTAGTCGGCGTGTATCTCCGGAATCAGTATTCTTGACAAACTCGGTGCTCGAAGGCTTCAAGCGTCCGCAAATTTGGCGATACATACGAGAGAGGGCTAGGTTTACTGGAAATCCATGGTTGTATCCGACGTACCATGACATTACTCTGTATGAGATACGTTCAGAGCAAAAAACAGGATGGCCTCGTTTTCTGCAAGATACGTGTAATGAACCATCAGTGGGGAATGAAAAAAATCCCCACTGATAGTTAGTTTTACTTTATAATGAGAATGAAAATGGTTATTAATTAGAAAATAATTGAGGGAGTGGCAAGCATGGATTTACAGGCGTTTTTGATTACATTCCGCGAAGCCCTGGAAGCGCTACTCATTGTTGGAATCATTACTTCCTATTTAAAGCGGGTGAACCGGCCTGAGTTTACTAAGTATGTATGGTTGGGTGCAGGGTTGGCGGTAATCGCTTCGCTTGGTCTGGCGCTTGTCTTCCAGGTGATTCTGGATGGTTTCGCTTCGATGGGCTCGCAAAATTATATGAAGGTCGGAATCATGATTATCTCCGGTATTCTGCTGACCCAGATGGTGTTCTGGATGGCCGCCCAGGCCAAGGACATGTCGGGTAAAGTGCAGGGGAAATTCGATCAATTCATTACCGCAGGAAATGTTATCGGGATGGTTATTCATGCGTTTCTCGTTGTTGTACGGGAAGGCGTAGAGACAGTATTTTTCTTTGCGGCAATTACAGGAGGGGACATTGGGCAAGCGATGCAGTCCTGGGGCTCGCTTGCAGGAATTGCCTTGGCGGCGGTCGTATCCTTCTTCTTCTTCCGTGGCACGATGCGTATTCCGCTGAAAACCTTTTTTAAGGTCACGGGTGCATTTATAGTACTCATCGCAGCTGGATTAATCGTACAGGCTGTGTCTATCTTGCAGGATATGAATATCATCGGCTCAGTTGTGCCACACTTGTATGATTTGACCTGGTTGATGCCGGAGCATCCGATTGATCAGGAGCATTACATACGCGATACGGGTCATGTACCGCTCATTTCAGGAGACGTCGGAGTTTTCCTTAAAGCATTATTTGGCTATGCTTCATCCCCTTCACTTGAGGAATTCCTTATTTATTGGGGCTATTATGTAGCATTGTATCTGCTGCTGCGCGGACGCGGCGAGCATGCAGAGAAAGCACATTCGACGAAAAGCCAAACACAAGTGAAAGAGGCATAATCGCGCATGAAGAGCCGGCTCAGCCGGCTTTTATATATGGATAAGAAAGTAGATGTCGCTATAAAGTTAAGAAAGCAACATCTATTTCCTTCCGATCATATCACTTGAAAAACTTGCGAAGGCGCATGCGAGCTTTTCTTATTGAAAGGGAGAGGTGAGAAAGTCGATGAAACAGGCATCTGCATTCGAGATTATTGCAGCGCGTTGCTGGAATGTGTTAAATGAAGGAAAGTCATTTACACCGGTTTATGTAACGGGCATTGCATTCTTGTATTATCTGGTGACAGGTTGGCAGACCTCTGCGTTTTTCCTTGGTCTTGTCTATTTGCTGCCGCTGTTTGTTATTTATTATGTGTATGATTTTCCGCTACATTTACGTTGGTTTCTCTGGATTCCGCTGGGGATCGCGATTTATTTGTTCGGTATACCTGATATGGGGCTATTGCTGTTTGCACTAGGCATGTACATTTTCTTTACCGTCTTTTTTTGGGGAACTTTATATTATCATCTGCGCATTGGAACGACCTGGTGGAACTTTTTGCGCATTTGGAAGCTATTTTTGAAGAATACGGATTCCACGAGCGGTAACGTGTTCGAGCAATTGCCTAAATTTTTGTTGCAACTGGTCGTATTCTCCGCAGTGTACGAAGCTGTACAGCCTGTTGCTCTATTAAGTGAAGTAAGTATTTTGTCAGTTGGAGCCTTCATATTTGCCTTTTTGGTTCACCGTTATTTGTTCAATTGGAAGCCCGTAGAATACCCTGCATATACGAATTCTGCCGATTTGCCGGCCGAACCATTAGCAAAAAAAGTCGTAGTGGTCGTAATTGATGGATGCCGCAAAGAACGGCTGTACGAAGCGGATGCCCCATTTTTGCATCGACTGATGCGTCAGGGAACTGTTTATGAAACGATGGAAACCATTTATCCGGCGCGTACGGTAACATGCTTTTCCTCGATGTTTACAGGAACCTATCCGCGTGAGCATGGCATTAAATCAAATATGGTGTGGGACTTGCTGGTGAAAGTGGAGAGCATTTTCGATGTGCTAAAAAAGCGGGGTAAGAAAGGTATACTGTTTGGTTGCGCCCATCTCATTGACGCATTCGGCGATTATGTAGAAAGCTTTACAGCGGTATCTCATAACGATGTAGTAGATAAAAAAATTATGGAACAGGCGAAGGTACTATACGATCGCGAGAATCCGGATTTATTCATCGTACAGATGATTGCCGTTGATCAGACCGGGCACAGTCGAGGTGTGCTGTATCCGGAGTACCTGGAAAAAATTAAAGAGGCGGATGCTTTAATTGCTGATTTTTATGCCTGGCTTACTGCACGTGGAGATATGGACGAGACGGCGTTCATCGTCATGGCGGATCATGGACAGGGCAACGGTATTGGCGGTCACGGACACCTGGATACAGGAGAGAGATTTGTGCCATTTTTTATGCACGGTCCGATGATTGAATGCGGGAAAAAGGTAGAGGAATTCCGTAGTATCGTCTCCGTAGCACCGACCATTAGTGCGTTGCTTGGCGTTCCATTGCCTGATCACGCCCGTGGACCTGTACTGAAGGAAGCGTTCAAACAGAAGGAGCAGACAAGCTATGAAGAAGCTGATCATCGTTATTCCCGCGTTCAATGAAGAAGCATCGCTTGGTACGGTCATCGGTAAGATTCCACGAACATTCGATTCGCAGGTAAGCGTAGAGGTGTTAGTGGTCGATGATGGATCGAGCGATAAGACAGTGGAAGTGGCAGAGCGTGCTGGAGCGGAGCATATTTTATCCTTTCCGCGCAATCGCGGCCTGGGAGCTGCGGTGCGCGAGGGCTTGAAACAGGCATATAGCCTCGGGGCAGATGCCGCTATTATGATTGATGCGGACGATGAATATCCGGCTGAACATATTCCTCGTGTTATCCAACCTATATTTGCAGGCAAGGCGGATTATGTGCTTGCCTCCCGCTTTCGCCGTCGTGTGCGTGGTATGAAATTGTATCGCCGACTGGGAAATTATTTCTTTACGGCTTTGCAGACTGTGCTATTGCGTACATGGATTACGGATGGCCAGACGGGATTTCGTGCTTTTTCCAGACCTGTATTGCGTAATATGGATATTTTGCACGATTATAATTACGCCCAGGTAATGACCATCAATATCGTACGGCAAGGATATCGGCTTACGGAAGTGGATATTCCGTATAAAGTAAGAGAAACTGGTGAGTCCTTCATTACGTTTCGTTATCTTTCTTATGTCTTCCCGGCCATCTGGCGGGAGTGGAGGAGGAACGATGTCAAAAAAGTACGCAATGGTAGCTTTGTATACAAAAAAGCGGAGAGGGAATAAAAGTCCCTGCTCCGCTTTTTTTAGTTGCAGAAAATGTGTTTGCCAATCTTTTTAATTTGCGGTCGTGTCCAAATCCATCCTGATGTGGCCGTATCAGGGTTAAAGTAATAAGTAGCTCCACCAGTCGGGTCCCATCCATTCAATGCATCCTGTACGGCTTTCTCGGCTGTCTTATTTGGTGTTAGCCAGATTTGTCCATCCGATACTGCGGTGAATGCGCGAGGCTCAAAAATAACACCGCTTGGTGAGTCCGGGAATGATGGGCTTTTTACACGGTTTAGGATGACAGCGGCTACGGCTACCTGCCCGGTATAAGGTTCGCCACGTGCTTCTCCGTATACTGCATTAGCCATGATTTTTAGTTCGTTTTTTGAAAGAGTCATATTCGTTCGTGGCAATGATTTTTTGGCAGCAGCTTTCTCGGCATTGCCTTTTGGAGTAGTACCTCCACCAGTCGGACCAGGGGAGACGGCGACTTCACCAGGGCCTGGACGCCAGTTTTTCGTCGCTTCCCAGAGTTTCAGTTTTGTTTTCGGCCCGAGTGCACCGTCGATTTTCATTCCAAACTCATATTGGAAATTACGCAGGGCGTGATATGTACGCCAGGAGAACGTTCCATCTACCTTGCCGGTATAAAAGCCGAGGAATTTCAAGCGTCCCTGCATTTCCTTTACGTCGTCCCCAGATGAGCCGACATAGACTGTTCCCTTGCTGAATGCGTGTGTTACTTGCGGTGGAAGCCAAGGGATACTGGCGCACAGAAGCGTCAGAACTAAGGAGAAGCTGAGAAGCCAAACGAACTTTTTCTTGTCCATAAGCAACCTCCATTTACAAAGATTAAGCGTAGTTACCCATATTTTGAACGTTAAGATGAAAAAACATGTGTATAATGAAAAGTGAAAAGAAGGGAATGATTGGAGAACGATAATGATGGAACGTAAGCTGGATGAAATGGCAAAAGCATGCAAAGCGCTTGGACATCCTGTACGCCTGAATATCTTGCATATTTTGGCCCGTCAGGATGAATATTACTGCGGTGATATTGTCTCACTGGTTGGGATGGCGCAATCGACCGTATCCCACCACTTGAAAATATTAAAAGATAGCGGATTAGTGGAGACGGAGGAACGGGGCACTTTTGTGTGCTATCGTGTGCAACGTGAAAAAATGAAGGAACTTTCCGTTTTCTTACTGTCATTTTAGAAAAAATTTCAACGCTTTTTGGAAACAAGTTGCCTTCGCCCATATGAAAGAATAAAATGAAAACTAACTAGATATATAAAGGAGGAATTCCCATGGCCGATGTAAAAGGAAACGGAGTTGTGCGCATTGCGGATGATGTGGTCGCCGTAATCGCCGGAATTGCAGCAAGCGAAACCGCAGGTATTGCCGGGATGTCGGGCGGGATTACTGAAGGATTAGCCCGAAGAGTAAGCGGTAAGAATGTACAAAAAGGAGTATCTGTCGAAGTAGGAGAATTTGAAGCGGCCATCGATTTACGCGTGATTGTCTCCTATGGCTCCAAAATTGATGAAGCATGCCGCAATCTGCAGCAAAGTGTAAAAGAAGCGGTAGAATCCATGACCGGCCTTCGCGTTGTTGAGGTTAATGTAAAAGTAGAAGGCGTGGAATTCCCTAAACCGGAAAAAGAGACGCTACCGGAGCCGGCGAATCGCGTTAAATAACTATATACGAAACAGGGCTGCTGAAAACACTCGGCAGCTTTTTTCAATGGACGAGCGCAGGAGCTGCGAGTTTTTCCTATTGGAATATGTAGCACAGTAAGACAAATAGGCGCTTGCTGCATCTCCCTTGCCGGGGCTTTTACATACGATGATACAAGAAGGTGTCGGAAGGGAGGAACGGGCCATGAGCGGATTTTTCGATGGCGGAGTGGAGATTATCTGGATTATCCTTATCATTGTCGTGCTTGTCTTTCTGTTCAATGGTTTCCAGTACTAAGCATGAAGATAAAAAGGACCCGTTTGTCGAGCGGGTCCTTTTTTACAATTAACGAAGGGGTAACTCTGGTAGCTCAATATCCCTAGAGCCAAAGAAACCAAGGAAGATAAGAATAATCAACAGAATAAACGTGGAAAATTGCTCTCCGTCAAATGAAGTGCAATTTTTCTGTTTTCCATTTTGCATTTTACCGCTTTGATTTTCTTTCATCCCCACGATCTACCTCCTTTATTCCGAAAGACGCTTTTTAAACACAGCGAAGATTTCATCTATGGTCATATCTCCGTTCTTTTTTAAAAACGAAGCCAAATGGCTAACTCGCTCGTTTTCTTCATCTGTGTTACTTTGAAATTCGCCCGCCAAGGTTACTAGGACGCCCCCTCTTCGATCCAGTTCAATGCTATCAACCTTAAGTTTCTCGGATAGGAGAAGCAAGGCGGTGACGAGTTCAAGATTATTGGAGGATAGAAGTTTGCCAATGTGAAAGGCGGATTCGGAATTGGCTGTAGCCTTAGCTTTACTATTGCTACGGGTTGTATTGGCTGAGAGCTTTTTCCTGGCCATTCCCTTCCCCCCTCCTGTAGTTACATTATGCAGGAGCGGAGAGAATGCGCTTATTTTGGCTCGACAAGATAAAAAGTTCCTGTGCCGGCAAGGACGAGACGCCCTTGTTCATTATGTATTTTGCATTCACACACACATAGGGTTTTGCCACGCCGTAGCACGGAGGCGGTGGCGATAAGTCGATCACCTGTACCTGGGGTAAGATAATGGACGTTCATTTCTGTCGTTACGACTTTGTAGCCGGTCGAGCGACTTGCTACCGCTCCCATAACGGAATCCGCCAGAGTGGCGGTAATGCCACCATGTACCGCTTTCATCTGATTTAGCATAAACGGAGTAATCGGCACTTCGAACCGATAGGTACCATCTTCAAGATATTCGCCCTGTAAGCCTAGAAATCCGGGCAGGTACGCTGTTTTTCGTTCCCGCATATATTCGATTGCCTGACGTGCCAGGTAGAGAATTTGTTCCTCGTCTTCCGTACCGTTTGCCAGGATGTCCTGCATGAAGTCCAGTAATGCTTCTTGATCTTTACGCATGTAGTGGTTTGCTCCCTCCGATGAGTTTGTTTCGCTTCTTTATTCCATTATAATAGAAAATTGAAAGCGTTAAATTTTCAAGTATGCTTTTATCTTGTTTTAATACACGGTAAGAAATGTGTATACTTACGTACTGTAAGTACTTTTTACGTATACATTGGAGTGGAACTATGGAAATTCGTTACATTCTAGAACAGGTTAATGAACGTCTGCTTCGACGGCTGGTCAAAGAAAATGAATGGCCGTCCGCGCATCCGGACGGGGGCTTGCTTGATATAGAGGACATTGCCCGGCACATCACGAGCCACACTGCAATAGAGCGTGTCTGGCGCTCACTTACGACAGAGGAAAAAGAGGTGCTACTCCATTTTCTGTTTCGTGTCGGTACCGATATGATGACGTATCGTCAGATGGAAGAACACGCCAAAATAGATTCGCAGCTTGCGATTTACAGCGGTTTGACTGGACTCAGACAACGTGGCTTGATATATACGTTGCGCCGGCTATGGGGCGAGCTTGCGTATTATTTACCGAATGATGTACAGACAGCGTATCGTTCCTGGCTACTGCCACGCTTTATGCGTGAACACCCTATACCAGCTTGTGAGGTTGCTTGCGACTGGGATACATCGTCCACTCCGCTGGCCCGAGTGGTATTTCGGCTCTTGCAGATGCATCGATATCAGCCGATTGGTTTGACAAAGAAAGGGACGATAACGATGAAAACACGCCGTGTATGGCAAAACGTTGTCCCGTATCCGCAAGAGATGTTTCTTCCGCTTATGCCGGATGCAGCGGGTGAACAAGAGGCCAGGGAGCAGTTTTTGCTTGAATTATTGCTGACGCTCGGTATGCTTCGTAAGCATTCATCAGATGAAGGAATGCAATATGTAGTAGACGAGGAACGTACGACAGAAGTATTCAGAGGAGATGAAGCGGAAGTGCAGCGGCGTCTTTATCTTCAGGTAAAAGAAATGGTAGGCCGACTTCATCCTTGCTACTCTGTTATTTTTGACTGGATGGAAGCTGCCGGCGGTCAGACTTTTTCCTTGCATGCTTTGCGTGAAGCGGAATGCACGTTGTTAGGCTCTGTTGTTTCTTTTACAGAGAATGAACACTGGCAAGCTTTTGTGAAGGAAGTGGCTCCTATACTTTCGCTTTTTGGATTTACGATAAGAAAAGGAGAGGAAGAGGCCGCTGTATTTAGTTGGAACGTAGCATTATTTGCTTCTGAACAGGAAGAAGGAGAAGCCGTATGGGAAGGAACCGGCTACGTACAGCCGACATTTGAAATACTGCTCCTTCCGCACGCACCATATGATGTACGCTGGCAGCTTGGGCGATATGCAACGCTTGAGGAACAGCAGGAAGTATGGAGATTTCAACTGACGAAAACTTCCGTACAAGCCTGTGAAATGGAATCTGAACAAGAGAGAGGACGTTTGCTCAGAATTTTGGAGCGAATACAGCCGGATGTGCCAGCAAATGTAAGAGAACAGACGTATCAATGGATGAGTGGTGATGTACCACTTACATTTATGCGTGTCACGATACTCCGTTGTCCTGATGTTGAAACGGCGGATTGGCTGGCGGGAGAACCCGATTTGACGGGTGGGTTGAGGGAGAGATTAAACAATTATGATTTTCTGATAGACGAATCGAGCAAGGAGAAACTACAGCAAGTGTTAGCAGGCAGAGGCTTGCGTATAAGTGAATCCAATGGGGCCAAACTAAAAATGAAAGAAGTTCCCCAGCTTGAATCTGCAGAAGCTTCTTTGGTATCTGTAGAAAGTGGATACAAAGTCGAGTCCGTATTTCCTTTACTGACGGATGTGCTTCCAGAGCTTAAGGAAGTGCCTGCAATTTGGCATAAAAATTTTCAGAGGTACCATCATTCAACGCTTCGCAAGCTAATGTCTACTGCCAGGGATCTTGGAATTTCTGTATCTGCGGAAATTGACGGAAAGCTTGTGGAACCTATACGTATAGTAGATATAAAAAACGAAGAAGGACGCTATCGCTTAACGCTGAGCTCTCACGGTGACAAACAAAATGTAGATCTAGAAGAGATCGGGAGGGTGAAGCTCAAGTTTCCTTTGCTTCCTGGCCGGGACTAGGCAGGGAATAAGCGACGTGATACAATAATATCGAGGTGAGATTATGTCAAGCCAGACTATGACTTTGTCGCCGCTCGATTTTCATGAAGCGTTGGAGCGAGCTCACCTTATTGGCGAGCAGCTTACAGGTTCCAAAGAGATGAAGCGGTACCTGAAATTCCGTCAGCGAATGGAACAGGACCCGGAAGCCAAAGAGAAAATAGCCTCCTTTAATCAGATGAAGGAAGCGTACGAAGAAGTACAGCGATTCGGGAAATACCACCCGGATTACAATAAAGTTACACGTGAAATTCGCCAGAAAAAGCGCGAAATGGAGCGAGTGGAGTCTGTGGCCGCGTTCAGGCAGGCTGAGGACGAACTGGATGAATTGCTCTATCGTGTTAGTCGCGTAATTGCGGATGCCGTATCTGAAAGCATTAAAGTGCCAAGCAATAATCCGTTATATCAGATGATGGGTGGTTGTGGAAGCGGTGGATGCGGCACAGGAGGTAGCTGCGGTTGTTCTGCAAAATAGCCGACGCATGAAGGTGCAAGGTATTAAATAAAACTTCCATCAGCTTAGGGTTTTCATTATCACCTATTGATGGTTCGTTACACGTATCGGGATCTTAGGGGCAGTTATCTCCCACGTAGCATACTTGAAGTCGGAGATAACTGCCCATTGGACCGGGATAAAAGAAGCAAAGGCGGTAGGCAGCCCCTTCCGCCGCTGTAGGGCCGCCCGAGCAATCAGGCGGCCCGTTTCTGCCTTGAGTAGCATGCTATATGGTTATACTCGAGCATGCGGAAAGTTGGTGTATGTTGTCTGTTATTCCAGTAATAAAGTTGTCACTTATTGTTATAGGTAGGTCCTTGATAACGAATATCACTGATGTTACTATACGAAAAAGGAGAGTCAAAGAATGAGGGAACGCCGTGTCGGGCTGGCTGTTTATGTTAAAAGCGCCAAAGCGGCCCGTAATCTACGAAAGTTTGGCAATGTTCATTACATATCTCGTCGTCTGAATTATGTGTCGATGTATACTGCGGCAGATACGCTAGAAGATACGATCGAACGTATTTCCAGGCTTGATTTTGTGACGCGGGTGGAGAAATCGCATCGTCACGAGATACCGGTTCATTACGATAATGCGAAGCCGGATAAGGCGAAAGAATTCGACTACAAGATGGAAGAATCTCAAATTCTATCGATTACACGGGGAGAATAAATGTAAGTAGAGTTGAGGGGGAGGGGACGGCCCGGTGACTTGGATGTGGAACATTCCTATTTTCCTGCTTGCCGCGGGAGTGCTTGGTTTTATTATGTACATTGTAGTAAGCGACGACCAGAAAAAAACGCACTAATTTTGGAAGCCAGCAACCTGGGCAGGTTGCTTTTTTGTTTGCGCATGAAGGGGTTCAGGCAGACAAAGCTTGCACACGGGCCGCCCGTATAAAAAGAGAAAGATGAAGTGGGTGAGGGATTATGCAGAATCATATTAAGAGCAAACTCCGCTTTGTCTCCTTAAGTGTAATTACGCTAACCTATTTTTTTGTACAGCACCATCCCACATTTTCGCCGGTTGTTTTTTGGGGACTAACACTGACCGGGTGGGCGATTGAAATTGTCATATATACTTGGAAAGGCAAAAAAGCGGAAGCGTTTCTCGCTGTGAACGAACAGAGGCTCCGGGTGCTTGATTTCATTTTTGTTATGGGGTATATGTGGGTGACTGGCGGAGTGGGAGAAAGTCCATATCTGATTCTTATATACTTGGGCATCGCATCAATTGGTTTATATGATGAGAAGCGGGTCGGACTGCTATATTCATTGCTAGCCGTTGCTATTCTTATCGCATATGACTGCGGGTACACGTATTTTTATAAGGGGATGTGGGGAACATCAGTCTATGTGCTATCCCATATTTTCATGTTACCCGTATTCGGCGTGATGGCCAATCTGCTCATTGCACACTTTCAACAGATTAAAAAAGAAGAACAGACGGTGCTAGACGAACTGGTTACCAGTCTTGCCAAGGCGATTGGCAGCAAGGATTCCTATACGCTCGGACATTCGACGCGCGTGCAGATGTATTCGCTTGCGCTCGGTAAAGAATTAGGGCTTAGTCAGGAAGAGATGTTTACTCTCAAATACGGGGCGCTTTTGCATGATATTGGGAAAATTCATATCTCTTCTGCCGTCCTGAATAAAACAGGAAAGCTAACCGAGGATGAATGGCTGGAATTGAAAGGCCATTCAATGGAAGGCGCACGCATCATTGGCGGATTAAAAAAGCTGAAGGGTGTGCGGGATATTATTCTGTACCATCACGAGAAGTATGATGGGCGGGGATATCCACATGGTTTACAGAGAGAGGAAATTCCGTTTCTTGCGGCCGTCGTAAATGTAGCTGATTCATTTGATGCGATGACATCCTCTCGCTCATACAATAAACCGAAAACAATAGAAGAGGGCATGGAGGAAATCCGTCGTTGTACGGGGACGCAGTTCCATCCGACTGTTGCCGCTGCTGCGCTTTCGCTCTACCAGAAAGGGAAGTGGCCGAGATTCAAGCAAACGGACCATTGTGAAGAGGAAGAATATACATATGATATGGTTTAGGTGTGGCCGTTGAACGAAAAGCGTACTGAAATTGTTATAACTTCTCCTTTGATTCGCTAGAAAGTGCTAAAAAGTGGCTGTACAATAAAGTATGAAGAAGTAATAGAGAAGTTCCACAGCGAGGAGGAAGAAACAATGTTTGACAAAATTTTGGTAGCGATCGACGGTTCTGAGATGAGCGACAAAGCATTGGAGGCTACGGTAAGCATCGCAAAGGAACAGGATGCACAGGTTAGTCTGCTGTATGTAGGAAAAGAAGTAGCCATCCCACCGTACATGGTGGGCGAGATGGCGTATATTTCAAGAGAATACGACATCGATTTTAATGAAGCGATGAAAAAAGAGGGCGAAGAACTGCTTGGTCGGGCGAAAGCTAAAG
Organism: Aneurinibacillus migulanus; assembly: GCF_001274715.1. GTDB lineage: Bacteria > Bacillota > Bacilli > Aneurinibacillales > Aneurinibacillaceae > Aneurinibacillus > Aneurinibacillus migulanus. Next base: position 1,389,002 of record NZ_LGUG01000004.1, read on the forward strand.
CGGAAGCAGCGGGCGTCAAGACAGAAGCTCTTTATGTTAAAGGAGATCCGGCTCGTCAAATCGTGGAGAAGGCGCAAGAAGGCGCATATCAGTTAATCGTTATCGGTAGCCGGGGGCTAAGCGGACTTAAGGAAATGATGCTCGGCAGCGTTAGCCACAAAGTGTCTCAGCTCGCGAGCTGCCCAGTGTTGATTGTGAAATAGAATAAAGAAGGTAGTACAGTGAAATGGATCTCCGCTTACTTGCGGGATTCATTTTTTTCTTGATTTTTTTAATAAGCTGATTATACTTAATTTAGATAATGAGAATCATTTTCATGATGAAAGTGAAAACAAGAGGAATAACGGGGGGAATGACAAAAGTGTCGACTGGGGAAAGAAAGTATCCGTTTCGTGTAGTTATGTCATTGGGACTCGCATCCGTCCTTGCTTTTTTAAGCGGCTGCGGAGCAGCTGAACAAGCTGCAGGTACAGGTCAGGCAGAAAACGGAAAAACAAAAGAGAAACAGGCGGTATCGGTTCCGGTAAAAGACTATACGTTTGATACTGCAGGAAATATGTTCGCTTATGCAGAATTTGAATTGTCCGGCGAGCCGATGGTTGAGGCGCTGGGGTTGGATTTGGATGTGCTCGACCCTGCCAAAGTGGATAAACCATCTGTGTTCGATTATACAGCCGGAATCGAGTCGTACGAATACTCGGAAGAAGCAATGTATGAAGTGGTGGAGAAATCCGGTTTGGGGCTGCATCTTGTCAATGCGCCGGTAATAAAGAGATTAGCACAGCAAGCAGGCAAAAAAGAGAACGAACTGCTAGCACAGCGTTTCGTGGAATTGGCTGATACAGTCGGATATGCTCCAGAAGAAATTACTCGTAATATGTATCCGACATTTATTGAATATAGTAAAGGTGATCCGCATTACATACAACCTGTCGATACAGGAAAATATGCGGATGGTGAAAATGGTACATACATTCCGAAATACCAGGTTGATTTCGCGAGCCTGCGCTGGAATCGCGAAAAAATGGACAAAACGCTTACACCTGCCGCATATGGCGCGACATTCTTGAAACAAGCGCTATGGGCAGGCGATTTTCTGGGCGGTACACATAAGAAAGATACGGATGAAGAGTTAGAGGCTAAGACTTCCACAGATGATAAAGATCCGAATATTCGCCTCGGTGTCAGCTCTGTCGACGGAATGCAGGGCATGATTCTTGCGGAACAGATGTGGAACAAAGCTTCCTATATCCGTGATTCATTGTTCTACAATTCACAAACAGGAAAATTTGAAAAAGCGACAGGCACCGCATACGATCCGAAAAAGCAATTGGTTTATTTACCGCACGCCGTTATGGTAACAGAAAATGGGGATAAAGAGTACACGAATGCACAAGCTCTTTCCGTAAAAGATCCACGCAGCATACTTAAGGACCAATGGCTTATGCTGTGGCCTGCAGCTGAATTTTTTGGTATGACAGATCAGCGGGAAGCGAATTCAAATACAAATCCAGCGTTCCGGGCGGTCTATGACGGCAAGCCGTTCCCAGCAGCACCGAAGCAAAATGTTGACAGTAGAACAGACAACGATGTGGCAGGAAACGATCCGTTTTCAGTAAACCGCGACATTCTGCTACAGGTATTCAAAAACATCGAAGTGATGCACTGGAACGGTAAAGAAGGCGTTTTTGTCACGGAGCATGACGGCAAGCAGCAGGGTCAGCACATGGACACATTCGATGCAGGCTACACGCTTGAATCGTTACGTATCTTCCAGCGCGCCATTGACGGACTTCCAGTTGGTTATGCGAGTGGAGACGATGCCAAAGGTCTTGGCACTGAAGAAGGGAAAGCATCCCTTGCCATGATTCGTAAGCAAGCCGATTTCCTGATTGCCAATATGATGGACGAGAGCGGATTGGTAGCGAACGGTTGGACTATCGGCAAAGGAAAAGATCCGGAGGCGCCGACGCTGATGGCACAAACGGGAGCGATCCGCGGCCTGACAGCCGCATTCCTGGCAACAAAGGATGAGAAATATCGTGATGCTGCCCGCAAAATATATGTGGCTATGGATAAAAAGATGTGGGATCCAGAGGCAAAAGCATATAAAACATCGGGTGACAAGTATGAATATGATGCATTTACGGCTGGTGCTGTATCCGGCGCTTTTCGTATGGCGATCGCGTCCTTGCATAATGTAGCGTCTGATAAAGAGAAGCTGCCAGAGCTGGAGAGAAAAACGGTCATTTCCAGATATGTGGATTTCTATGATCGAGTAATTGACGGACCAGCACTTGATCAGGGCATGCAAGTCAGTGAGTTCTGGGACACGGGAGACTTCTATAAAGAAGGCGACAAGTCGGGTAATACAGACGGCGACAACGTGCCACAAATTCAGGCTGGGCACGGCCAGCATGGCATTGCACCGGTGCTAGTTCCGGTTGAAGTGAAAAAAGGAAACTAGGTGAAAGGGAGAGAGCCTCTCCCTTTCTTCTGATCATATCACTTGAAAAACGCGCGAGACGTATGCCAAACGTTACTTTGCGCAGCAGAGCTGCATAAGGGCAACTAAGGAGGAAGAGTAAAGATGAAAAAATGGGGGATTTATGCCGTTATTCTGCTTGTGCTTGTACTAGCGGGCGGATGCGGACAAAAAGAAAGGGTTCAGCGTACTGTGCCGGCCTCTAGCAATAGCATTGTGAAAAAACAGGACGGCAGTCTTCTTTATATTGCCAACATTGATGTTAATACGGTAACCGTAATGGATACGCAGCAAAATAAAGTAGTTGCGGAAATTCCAGTTGGCAGGGAACCGCGCCAGCTGGCGCTTAGTCCAGATGAATCCAAACTATATGTAACCTGTATGTTTGATAACAAAGTCGATATCATTAATACAAAGGACAGAAAAGTAACAGCTTCTGTTCCGGTTGGCATTGAGCCGTTCGGTGTGCTAGCAAATCGGGATGGCAGCCAGGTATATGTGGCCAACTACCGTTCATCTACTGTTTCTGTTATTGACACAGACGAGGAAAAAGTAACAGGAACGATTAAAGTGGAGGAGAGGCCGCGTGGGCTGGCGTTAACCGCTGACGGTAATAAGCTGTATGTGACTCATTATCTTTCTGGTCATATTAGTGTAATTGGAACACAGGATACCAAAGTGAAAAAAGTTATCGCGCTTGCACCTTCGCCGGACAAAGAAGACCGGAAAAAGAGCCAGGGCATTCCAAATACGGTTGAGCAATTCACAATTGCACCAGATGGCAAAACAGCCTGGGTTCCGCACCTGCTTACCAATGTAGACACGCCAATTCACTTTGAGGAAACCGTTTTTCCAGCCGTGTCGGTGATTGATTTGGAAAAAGACGAAGAAATTAAAGATAAACGTAAGCAATTGTTTGAACAGATTGATGTAAGAGATGTGAAAAACGAAACGATCATCGTTTCAAATCCGGCCGATGTAGTGTTTCTACCTGACGGGAGCAAGGCATTTGTACTGCTGGCGGGCAGCGAGGACCTCCTTGTATTCGATTTGAATAGAGGCGGTAATGCTACGCAGCTTGTACGTCGTATTCCGGGCAACAATCCACGAGGTATGACGCTTTCAAATGACGGGGAGCGTCTATACATTCATAATGCAATGAGTCATGATCTGGCTAGTGTGGATACCGGGGGAAGTGACCCGTATGCAGAAGCACAGGCCAAACCTGATACGCTTCGGCTGATTGCCAAAGATTCGCTGCCACCACGGGTACGTGAAGGAAAAACGATATTTTTCAGCGGGAATGCGGATGAGTTTGCTGCGCCGATTACAGGGAACAACTGGATGAGCTGCGCATCCTGCCATGCGGATGGAGATGTAAATGGTCTAACACTAACGACGCCAAAAGGTCCGCGCAATGTACCGAGTAATGTACTGGCAATGCAGACTGGTTTGTTTATGTGGGACGGTAGCCGCGATGATTTTACAGACTATTTGCTGACGGTCCAGGATGAAATGGGAGGGCTAACAGCGTACGATCCGGGAAAACCTCTGCCTCCTGAAGCAGAAGACATGTTCAAGGCACTAGAAGAGTATTTGAAATATCCGGATTCATACCCGGTACCAAAAAGTCCATATCGTAACCCTGACGGAACATTGACTGCAAAAGCGGAGCAGGGCAAGGCGCTGTTTGAAGGAAAAGCAGGCTGCATCACATGTCATGCGGGTGATACGATGACTGATAGTGTAAAAGCGGTGGACGCAAACGGCAAGCTGACGACAGACAATACTCAATTCCTCCATGACGTAGGAACTTCTACTCCGCTCGATAAGGGAACGAAAGGCGATCCGCGTGCGGGATACACGAATCCGCGTAGTAAAAACGTATTCGATACACCTACATTGCGAGGAGTATGGGCAACGGCTCCGTACCTTCATGATGGTAGCGCCAAGACATTATCCGATGTGTTAACAACGCGAAATAAAGAAGGGAAGCATGGCAACGTAGGAGCTTTAACAAAAGAAGAGAAGGAAGCGCTAATCGAATACGTAAATTCTATCGAATAGAAGAAAGAAGGCAAGATACCGTACCATTCAAGGTGCGGTATCTTTTTTTTCGGAAATTGTCGAAAATAGCTGTTTATTTGGTAAAATATGGTATAATTTGTAAAAAGGAGGAGATAGAATGGTTGAAGATGTGACTGACTATGTGACAGCGCTCATTAGGAAAGGAATTCAATTGGGGGCTAGTGATATTCACTTTGAACCGACGATTGAAGGGATTGTTGTGCGGTTCAGAATGGACGGCTACCTGCAAGTAATTGAAACGAAAGAAGAAGGATGGGGACCGCCTACTGTTTCACGTATTAAGTTGATGAGCGGAATGGATATTGGAGAGAGGAGGTTGCCTCAAGACGGAGGTTTTACTTTTCAAACCGGTGAAGAAGCGGAGGAGCGCTCGATTGACGTGCGTGTTGCTACCCTTCCGACCATTCATGGAGAAAAAATCGTACTTCGGTTATTACCGCATGAGACAAAATACCAATCACTGAGTTCGCTCGGTATGAGTGGAGAGAATGTATTCGAGATAAGAAAGATGTTAGCGAGATCGCAAGGAATGATTCTTATCGCGGGACCGACCGGTAGCGGCAAGACGACAACGATGTATACGATGCTTCATGAGCTACAGCGACATGGCCGCAATATTGTTTCACTGGAACAACCGGTCGAGTATCGGATTCCAGGTATTAATCAAGTGCAGATTCATCCGCGCGCGGGCCTATCCTTTCATGAAGGACTTCGAGCGGTATTGCGTCAGGACCCAGATGTCATTCTTGTCGGCGAAATCCGAGACAAGCCTACGGCAGAGGTGGCAGTGCGTGCCGCGCTTACCGGTCACCTCCTGCTCTCCACCATCCATACGCTTGACTCGGTAGGAACCGTACTTCGTCTGCTAGATATGGGAGTAGATCCATATCTGGTCAATTCGGCGCTGACCGGTGTGGTGGCGCAACGTCTTATTCGCAAACGGTGCTGACAATGTTATGGACAAGGGGATTGTTCTGCGTGCCATAGTACAGGATTTCATGGACGAGTCGGCATTTATGAGGTGCTGGAGATAGATGAAGAGCTTCACCCTTATATTTTAAATCGCTGCTCTGCTGCTACAATTCGGCGTCACTTGCAAAAGAAAGACTTCACTTTTTTGTCCTTGCTCTTGGAGAAGAAGATAACGGAAGGAGTGGCAGAGCGGATTGAGCAAAGTCATTATGCAGTACATGTCGAGGGAGATACGATGGTCCGATGAGTCATTGGCACGCTTAAGTCAGCGACTATCTTATTTATTAGAGGCAGGAATTCCTCTACTGGACAGCCTTCAGTTGACTCTCCATCATTTTGCCCGCCCGGAAAGGAAACAATTGCTACGGGTTCTGGAACGACTGGAAGCAGGAGCCCCTCTATCTTTAGCGCTTGAAAGAATGAGAGTACCGCCGTTATTTCTTTCCCTTGTTGCAGCCGGAGAACAACATGGCCAGTATGCTTTAAGCTTTACTTTTGCCGCCCGATATTATCACAGGCGAGCCGCCTGGAAGCACCAAGTATATCAGATTCTTAGTTATCCTCTTCTATTGCTTGCCCTATCAGTTGTGTGCTTTTGGTTCCTACTTCATGTGATTTTGCCGCATATTTCCTCGATGTATGACACGATGAATCTTTCACTTCCACCATTGACTCGCTGGTTTATGAACGTTTTTTTGCTTGTTCCGTCGTATTACACGCCGATAGTCGGTATGTTTGTTACAGTCTTGTGTACGGTGTTTGTATTTCATAAAAAGCGTCGGCTGGTACCTCTTCTCTTGAAACTTCCTGTTGTACGGCATTGGATTATGCTGCAGTACAGCCACTATTTTGCTGTACAGACAGGTCTTTTGTTGGAAGCGGGCATATCCATTCTGGAAGTATGCCGCTTATTTCAAACGAAAGCTCCCTGGTTTTTTCTGAGGGAAACAGCGTGTGCAATCGAAGAACGGTTGCGGCAAGGTCATACTTTGAGCAATGCTTTGCGGCGACATTCGTGTTTTACCGCAGAGCTTATCCGCTATATTGAGTTGGGGGAGGAGGGCGGAAGAATTGGTGAATGTCTGCTATTTTATAGCGAACAGCTTGAAACACATAGCAAGCAGCGAATCGAAAGGATGATGCGTTGGCTAGAACCGTTGATTTTGCTTGGTGTCGGTGGCGTCGTATTTATCGTAGTTATGTCGTTTTTTCTGCCTGTGCTACAGATGATGAATGAGGTGAAATGATATGAACACCCGTAGAAAGTATAACCTGGAAGCTGGATTTACGCTCATTGAACTGCTTATCGTTATTGCGATTATCGGAACTTTTTTAACCTTGGCGTTACCTACATATAAAGGTGCTATCGCCAAGGCACAGAGTCGGAGTTGCGAAGTGAATAAACGCATGGTTGCAACTGCGCTTGAAGCTTATGCTATCGAGAACGGGGGCAGCTATCCGTCAGCCTCAGGAGCGCTCAATGAATTGTCAGACAAAGGATATTTGGGACAAGCGCCAGTTTGCCCTGCCAACGGAACGTATGCGGTAGAGATTTCGGCTGACGGTAAGAAAATCAATGTGAAGTGCAGTAAACATGAAAATCCGTAACAGCGGCTTCAGTTTGATTGAAGTGCTGCTTGTGCTCGCCATTTTTGGAGGAATGCTCTGTATTGCACTCCCCTCAGTTGTCCATACGTTTCGGCATATGCAGGGTGAGCAATTTATTGACATGCTTGGGGCGGATATATATCTTGCCGCAAATGAGGCACTGAGCTATCGGGGGCAAGTTCGAATTGTTTTTTACCCGCAAAGCGAATTTTATACCGTACAGCGAATGTGGGAGCTCAAAAAGAAGAAAGTGATGATCCCGGCTGGCTTCTCCGTGACGAATAACTTTAGGAATGGAACCATTATCTTCAATGAGCTGGGGCATGTCATTCAGGCAGGGACCATTTCTATCGTGTATCCAAACAGTATGAAAAAGAAGGTGACTGTGTACATGGCAAGCGGACGATTCTCGGTTAATACGGAATAACAGGGGAGAAAAAATGAAGGAAGATGGATTTACTTATATAGAAGCTCTTCTCTCTCTCGCGTTGTTTGCCATTTTCGTGCTCGCAGTCCAACAGGTACTTCACGTATCGGTGAGGGAGCGTGCAGAGAGAAGTACGGAGGCGACAGCATACCTATTGGCATATTCATTGCTTGAGCAGTGGAAAGCTGGACTTGTGGTTGAAACCGATGATAGAGAGATAGAAGGGAAGCGTTATCGTATTCAGATAACGTCTACAAACGTCACAGAAATGGTGGAGAGGTGTGAGGTGCAGGTATTTTGGGAAAGCGAATGGGTAGGCGAGCGACGTATCGGATTTTTAGGCTACCGATTTATGCCTTTGGTTCGATCCGCAATAATCGAGGAATAACTTTACTGGAAACGTTGCTCTCCTCCGTGATACTATGTTTGGTCTTACTGTCAATTCTGTATTGTTTTATGGAAGTGCAGCGGCATGCTGTCCGGGCCAAGGACGCAGTGATATTGGAGACGGAGATGCGAGGTTTTTTTTCCTATATGGAAGAAGAGATTCATCGTTGCAGCAATTTCAAAAAGGCAGGTAATAAACTGTACCTGGAGAGCATTAGCGGATTAATTGCTACGTATGAAAAGGTGGGGAATAGAATTGTGCGGCGGGTAAGCATGGAAGGGTATATTATCTTAACCAAGTATGTTCGTACATTTCAAGTGGAAGCGGGGGAGAAAGGGTGCAGATTTTATGTTGAAATGGAGAAGGATGGCACCGTATGGAAAGGAAGTATATTTATCGGAAAAAGAGTAGAGCGTGTGGAAGCGAAGTGATAGAATGCGTAGTTGCGTAGCAAATCCGCGAGGTGCCGCATTGTTTGTCGTGCTTGTATATGTACAGATTATGCTTATTGTCATATTGCATGTCCTTATGTTTCTTGGCCAGCTGCGCCCTGTCTCACGCAATGAGCAGGAAAGAATGCGGCTGCATTATATCGCTGAAGCAGGCGTGTATTTTACCGCTGAACGCATGCTGCGAGAGCCTGATGATTACACATGGCGGGAATATCATATCGAAGATGTGACGATTGGCGTTCTAGTGGAGCCGCGCGGGAAGGATGATGTATGGATACAGGTGAGCGCAAACGCTATGTCGCTTTATTCAACTCGACTGTGGGCAGTGATGAACAGACCGACAGGAAAGATTACAGAATGGAGTGAGTTCAGACTTAGCAATTAATTGAATGATGCTGCCGACACGGAAACGATGCCAACAGAAATTACAGTTTCGTAGCGGTAGGCGATTGAAACTAGTTGCTTAAGGATACGCTGTAAGTAACAGGCTAGAACAAGGGGGCGCATACGATGTCTTCTCAGGAATACGTAAAATATTTAACTCAACGTTTCGTCAAATACATGGAGACACCGAAAGAGCAACGAGTGAAGAAACCGAAAGAAGCGTTCATGTACCGCTGGTTCGGCATGCTTCCGTTCGCCATTGGTATGTTTATCCGGCGCAAGAAGAAATAAAGAGAAGTAACCGTCCCGCGTTCAGATAAGAATGCAGGGACGGTTTTTTATGGATAGGAAACTATGTGTAGCTGTAAAGCAGGAAAGTAACATATAGTCTCTTCCGAGCGTATCACTTGAAAAACGTGTGAGGTTTATTCTTAACTTTTTCTTTTTTTACGTATAATGGTGGTGGAGAAAAAATAGTCCACCGTTTATCATTTCCACGTCAATGCGTGGTTCGTATTGCCACCGAAGCTCCTCTATTCGCTTTTCTTTATGCTCAAAAGAGAATTCGTCCTTATCTTTATCTGCCGCGTTTTTGACTGCGTAGAATCGATCGATTTGTGCAAGCTCTGCCGCAAGCCGTTGCCGGGCTTCTTCGGCCCAGGAAGAATCCTCCTCAGCGATAGCGTTTTGGACATGGAGTTCCAGACGCTGGATGGCTGAATCGGTACTGAAAATTGGACGCATCGTATAAGCGTAATCGGGCAGTACTGGCAGCATACTGCGCTGCTCAAGTGCTTCGAAGAAATTCTCTTCGATCTGCCCATGGATAAGGTTGATGCCCAGTGAGATAAGCCGGTCCTTTTTACGGTCGCAAATGAATGAGACTTTATAGTTAATTCCGAGCCATGGTGTAAGCGCATCTTGTACATCTGATGCAGGAGAAGACGGAATGTGTTCATAGAGACGGATATAGCGACCATGACGACGTGCAGATGCAAAAAATTGCTGAAGACGAGGCGAGCCAAAAGCAATATCTTCTCCATGAACCCCGTCAGGAAGAGCCTCACGTTCAAACACGAATGTCATATGCATAGGTTGTGGCTCCAGATTCAACCGTTCTACATAGGTCCAATAGAATGGCCGATTCCCTAAATCTTTATCCACTTCCGGCGGAAGCTCGACTTTGAAGTAAGCGGGATGCGTTTCATCATACCGCGCCTGGTGGGCGTTGAAATATCGTTCCAGGAAAGAGCGTACCTGGGATTGGTTCATGGAAGCACCGCCCCTTCCCATGAATCGACAGCTGCTTTTTGTACAGAATCCGTACTGTTCTGCACGGATTGGATGACTTGACTTAGATTATCCATCTTAATGGTAAGCTCTCCTTCGCTCTTTGAAGACAGCAGAATATCGATGACATTTTTTTCGAGAGATTTGTTGAGATGGAGGCGATCAATAATTGTTTCCAATTCGCCGATGACCATCTTAAATAGGTTAATTTTCTCATAGAGCAGATTTAGAATTTTCTCCTCAATTGTACCTTGGGTCGCAAGGTTATAAATGTAGACGTCACGCGTCTGACCGAGACGATGTATGCGTCCAATGCGCTGCTCTACACGCATGGGGTTCCAGGGCATGTCGTAGTTAATCAGACGGTTGCAGAATTGCAGGTTAATTCCCTCGCCACCTGCTTCAGTAGCAATGAGCACCTGTGCTCGCTGTTCGAACAACTGGCTCATCCAATCTTTTTTGCTGCGCTTAAACCCGCCGCGGAATAGAACAGACGTAATACCGTGTTGGGCCAGAATATGTTGCAAGTATTCCTGTGTGGCTCGATACTCGGTGAAAATAATAACCTTGTCGTCTGTCTCTTTGATAATATCGATAACTTTTTCCGCTTTTTGATTCGTAGATACTTGCTTTAGCTGTTCGATGAGCTCGACGATGCTGCGTCTGAGTGGGGATGACTCAGGTGCGCGGTTATGCATATGAACAAGTGTCATAAATGCGGCATCTCGGCTACTACAGATTTCGCGCTGTAGGGTAATAAGGGCAAGCGGGTTTTTGTATCCGCCCTCTGCGCCATGATACTGTTCTTGCACGAAGCGGCTTACACTCTCATAGAGATGCCTTTCTTCCGCTGACAGCTCAATAGGTACCGTGATGACATGGCGGGCTGTAAACTCGACTTTTCCGTCTGAGCGCCGGTTGCGTACCATAATCTTTTTCAACTCATTCTTGAGTGTTTCATTGTTTTTTACCTGACGTTTGCCTTCAACATAGCTTTGCTGAAATTGCGCCGACTGTCCCAGATGACCCGGTTTTAGCAACGTAATCAAGTTGTACAATTCGTCCAATTCGTTTTGAATAGGTGTAGCGGTAAGCAGGAGACAGTACTTTTTCTTCAGTTCCTGGATAAACTGATAGTTTTTCGTGTTCTTATTTTTGAGTTTGTGCGCTTCATCGATAATGACGAGATCGTACGGCTGGTTGAGCACGATTTCACGGTGTGGAGGGCGTTTGGCTGTATCGATAGAAGCAACAATGATATCGTACTGTGTCCACATATATTCCTTCCTCTGTGCCACTGCAGGAATGGAGAATTTACTATTCAACTCCCGTACCCACTGTACAACAAGCGAGGCAGGAACGAGGATAAGCACTTTCTTTACAAGACCTCGTACCATATACTCTTTCAGGATAAGACCGGCTTCAATCGTTTTGCCAAGGCCTACTTCGTCGGCAAGCAGAGCGCGGCCATGCATATCGCAGATGACTTTCTGCGCTGTTTCAATTTGATGAGGAAGAGGGGTTAAGTGCGGGAGGTGGCGCAGGCACTGAAGCTCATTGAAATCACTCACTGCGGATGCGTGCGTCGCTTCCCATGCCAGGCGATACAGTTCACGATGGTGCCATGGCCCATCTTCCTGCACTCTTGTTTTGAAATGATCGATCCAATCCCTCTGAAATGTAATAGGAATCTCCGTCATATTGACATCCACCTTTTTGATTTTCCCGCTTCTAATCGCCGCAGCGATTATGGGTACGTACATGCTTCGTATTCATAGAATAACCAAAAAAGAGAGAAAGTATGTCACACCCGTTAATTATCCATAGGTTGGAAGAAAAAAGTCGTATGTGTATACGTGTTCACTATCTTTTTCCGTAAGGAAGTGACACGAACGCCTAACTAGAGTTCACACTTTTTACATAGTATAAGCATGCGATTTTGGTGCAATACATAAGAAAATGCACAAATCCAAAAGGACAGGAGGGAGGCTGTGGAGTACATTCCAGAGCATAAGCGTGTGCACAGGCGGCTTTCGATTACAAAAGTCGCGAAGCGCATTCTTTTTATTTTGCTAGGAGCGGCGCTTGTCTCCGTCGGGTTAGAAATTTTTCTTGTACCAAATAATATTATTGATGGTGGCATCGTAGGAATTTCCATTATTTTGTCTCATTTGCTTAGCATGAAGCTTGGTTTGTTCTTGTTTTTTTTAAATTTGCCGTTTTTGTTTATCGGCTATAAACAAATTGGAAAAACATTTGCGCTCTCAACATTGCTCGGCGTTGCTGCAATGTCGGTTGGCACGGCGCTCTTGCATCCGGTAGAGAAATTGACGCGGGATCCGCTGTTAGCTGCCGTTTTCGGTGGGATTATCCTTGGCATCGGTGTTGGAATGGTCATCCGTTATGGAGGATCGCTTGATGGAACGGAGATTGTCGCAATTTTGTTTAATAAAAAATTACCATTTTCTGTAGGCGAAACCGTCATGTTTTTCAATTTCTTTATTCTTGGCAGTGCAGGTTTTATTTTTGGATGGGATCGAGCAATGTATTCGCTTATCGCGTACTATATCGCATTTAAAATGATCGATGTCACGATTCAAGGGTTTGATGAATCGCGCTCGGTATGGATTATTAGCGACAGACATCATGAAATCGGAGATGCGCTGTTGGCGCGTCTTGGGCGCGGCGTTACCTATCTAAATGGGGAAGGCGGCTATACCGGTGAAGATAAAAAAGTTATTTTTTGTGTTATTACCCGTCTGGAAGAAGCGAAGCTGAGGTCTATCATTGAAGATATCGATGAAGCAGCGTTTTTGGCTGTTGGTTCAATCAATAATGTGAAAGGGGGAAACTTCAAAAAACGTGACATTCACTAAACGAAAAAAAGAGGGAAGGCACATAGGCCTCTCCCTCCTTTTACTTTTTTGGCGCTCTCCATCCCGATAGGCGAAACTTTCGTCCTTCAGGACCAGGAAGCGTGAAATATCTAATAACGAGCGCGGCTGGAAGTACATAGCCGATCATTGCCTCCAATATTGCCACACCGCGTGCTAGTCCGAACGGACTTAGGTCTCCATATCCGACCGATAGAAGCGTAATTGCACTGAAGTAAAAAGAACGTGTGATTCGATCATGCCATTGCTGTTGATGGGCATAGGAAGCATAATGATCAAGAATAAATCCCCAACCTGACCATTCGATCAGACAATAGATAAGCCCGAAGGAAAGTACAAGATTCATATAAAGCAAAAAGAGAACTAAAAAATTATGCCATGTCTTGCGCCCGATAATTGATCGTTTCATTTTCTCACATCCACAGCATATATATTTAGAGTAAAGGAATAGAGGATGTAGCAAGGAATTTCTTAATTTTATCCTCTATCTTGTACATATGTATGCTGGAAGAGAGGCTTATTATAATCGCGTTTTATAGAAGTTTCCGTCAGGATCGTTGTTGTCGTTGTTGCTTTTTTCTGCATCTTCATTAGTAGAGAGTAGATTTTTGCGCAATTCTTCGGCGCATGAGCTGCAGTATTCGCCTAACGTGATTAAAGTATTGCAGTTCTTACATTTATATTGCATGCTGGGATAACGTGTAAGATCGAAATATTTCTCCCGAATAAGATATTCAATGTAGCGGACCGGAATATCAAGATCCTGCGAGACTTGAAGAACGGGAGCATTCCTTCTTTCTTTCGGTTTTAAATAGTCGCGAATGCGTTTAACCGTATCGAGTTCTTGACGCGCGCAATCCGGGCAGACAGGCTTAGAAACTTTCATAAATAGTTTCCCGCACGCAGAGCAGTTGGATAGCATTCAGCTTCACATCCTTCTAAACTGAGGTAAAATTTCTCACATACTCTATATAATAAGATCTTCTCGGTAAATTTTCCTGTATTGTATTATTTTTGTCAATAAAATGAGTCTTAGGTCCTGATTTAAAAGGTCATGATTTGTTTAAGTGTTGAATCAAGAAGCGAGAGATGAAATAATAAAGGAAGTGCAAAGCCCGGCTAATTGGTTACTGGGTGATAAGGAGGGCGTACATACCGATGGAAAATAAACCGTTGCTTGGCCAAATCGATGAGCAGGGGAATTTAGTGCTGCCGCCAGAGGCTCAAGAAATTCTCGGTTACGGCGCAATTGAGATTGTTCTGGAAGGCGATTGTATCATACTGACGAAAGCCGAACCGATTTATACGTGTGTGTGGGAACGAAAGCAGAATAAGAAATAAAGCAAAGGGTAATACGGAGTGGAAGAAAAATTCCACTCTGTTTTTGTAAAGAAGACATCTGGTTTCTTCCGATTGTATTACTTGAAAACCGCGCGTGAGTTTTTTGTTTAATGTTCGTCTTTTATATAAAAATACAGATGATTTCATTGGATGACTCATGATTTTTCGGATAAAAGCAAACGTTTTAGATGAATATATGCTGTTTGTTAATGAAAAAATGAAAAAAATATTGCAATTTGGTTGATTCATGGTACGATAATAAGTGATTACATATTGATTTTTGCTAATAATAAAATATTGTGCGGATGAAGGCAGAGGGAGAGAACGCGCTGGGCGCGTCGCCGAAGGAGCAAGCACACCTTTTAATCTCTCAGGCAAAAGTACTTCTGCGGGACGCAACTCTGGAGAGAGCCCATGGGATGGGCCACCAAAGGGGAAACCGATCAGTAGGCTGTGTTGTGTAATGCAGGCTGGGACCGGGTAGCTCTCAGGTACAAAGGACAGAGATAGGGGAATACCCTATTTCTGTCCTTTTTTGATGGGGAAGAAAGTGTCTGTCACTGTAAAGCCAAAAACATGGGAGGTTGAGATGAATGTCTGCTTTGAAACAAACGCCTGTCTATTCCTTATATAAAGAGCATGGGGCTAAAACAATTGACTTTGGCGGCTGGGACTTACCCGTACAATTCTCAAGCATTCAAAAAGAGCACGAAGCCGTTCGTACGAAAGCTGGATTGTTTGATGTATCGCATATGGGTGAAGTGGAAGTAAAAGGGCCGGATGCGCTTGCTTTTTTGCAGAAGATAGCTACGAATGATGCATCCAAATTAGTCGAAGGTCAAGCGCAGTATTCGATTATGTGCTATCCGGACGGCGGTACGGTAGACGATTTACTCATCTATAAGCTGGGGGCTGAACACTATCTATTGGTCGTTAATGCCGCGAACATCGAGAAAGATTATGACTGGATGCAAAAACACGCGGAAGGGGATATGACGCTTCGTAATATTTCGGATGAGACGGCTCAATTGGCAGTACAGGGACCATTAGCAGAAACTGTTCTGCAAAAGCTAACTAATACAAATCTGGCTGAAATTCGTTTCTTCCATTTTAAACAGAATGTTATGTTGTCCGGCATTTCTGCACTTGTGTCACGCACTGGTTATACCGGGGAAGATGGATTCGAAATTTATATGCAGGCGCAGGATGCGCCTACGTTATGGAACAGCATTCTCGAAGTCGGAGGAGAAGATGTGTTGCCATGCGGATTGGGCGCGCGTGATACGCTTCGTTTTGAAGCGCGTCTGCCGTTATACGGACAGGAGTTGAGCCGAGACATTAGTCCGATTGAAGCGGGTCTGGGCTTTGCTGTAAAAGTCGACAAGCCGGTTCCTTTTATTGGACAGGATGCGCTCAAGGAGCAGAAGGAAAACGGTGCACCACGCAAGCTTGTTGGAATCGAAATGATGGAACGGGGCATTCCGCGGACGCATTATAATGTCTACGTAGGAGAAGAAAAAATAGGTGAAGTGACAACAGGCACCCAATCGCCGACACTTAAGAAAAATGTTGGGCTTGCGCTTGTCAAGCGTGAATATGGTGAGCTGGATACAGAAATCGAGGTAGAAATCCGCGGTAAACGTGTGAAAGCAAAAATTATACGTACACCGTTTTATAAACGAACATAAATAAACTAGCAGAGCTTGTTCAAAAAGGAGGACAAACAGAGTCGTGAAGTTCAAGGCGTGGCAGACCTGAGCAACGGAGCGTAGGGCAATGCAACGCAGAAATTCGCAGAACTATTTCCCGAACTTTTTGAACTTCCTCTAGCAAAGGAAATCGGGGAGAAGACAAGGATGAACCAAGCACAAGCAGCACTTAAATACAGTAAGGAACATGAATGGGTAGAAGTATTGGATAACGAATGTGTACGCGTCGGAATTACGCAATTCGCACAGGAGCAACTAGGCGATATCGTATTTATCGAGTTGCCGGAACAAGGTACCGCAGTGAAGGCGGACGAGAGTATGGGGACTGTCGAGTCGGTAAAAGCTGTGTCCGATATTTATTCGCCTGTAAGCGGAGAAGTCGTCGAAGTGAACAGGGAGCTTGAAGATGCTCCAGAAACGATTAACGGGGATGCATATGGCGCAGGATGGATGGTAGTTATCAAGCTGGCTAACCCGGCAGAACTGGATGAATTGATGACAGCGGAGCAGTACGAAGCATTTAGCAAAGAGGAGGAATAAGACGTGACAGTAAAGTATCGATACCTTCCGACGACTGAAGCTGACCGTAAAGAAATGTTAGCTGACCTCGGTATTTCTGATATCTCTGAATTGTTCTCTGATATTCCGGAGAAGGTTCGCTTTAAAGGGGAATTGCAAATTCCGGAAGCCGTTCCGGAGGCGGACTTGACCAGGCATATGGGGCGGATGGCAGGCAAAAATGTCAATGCGCTCGATTATGCTTGCTTCCTGGGAGCTGGAACGTATGACCATTATATTCCGAGCGTAGTGAACCATGTCATTTCCCGTTCAGAGTTTTACACTGCATATACGCCATATCAGCCAGAGATTAGTCAGGGTGAGCTGCAGGCCATCTTTGAATTTCAGACGATGATTTGCGAGTTAACCGGCATGGATGTGGCCAATTCGTCTATGTATGATGGTGCTACGGCATTAGCGGAAGCGGCAGCGATGACAGCAGCTAAGACGAAACGGAAGAAAATTGTTGTCTCTCGCGCCGTACACCCGGAAGCGCGCTCCATTCTTCTTACGTATGCCAAAGGGCAAGGGCTTGAAGTCGTTGAAGTCGGCTGCAAGAATGGATTGACCGACCTGGCAGCATTGGAGGCGGCGGTGGATGAACAGACTGCCTCGGTACTTGTGCAGTATCCGAACTTCTTCGGCGCAGTTGAAGATTTATCGGCTGTAGAGCAGATTGCGCATAAACATAAAGGTTTATTTGTCGTAAGCGCTAATCCGCTAGCTTTGGGCTTGCTGCGGGAACCGGGCGCATACGGCGCTGATGTCGTAGTCGGTGACGCTCAGCCGTTCGGCATTCCGATGGCATTCGGTGGTCCGCACTGCGGCTATTTCGCAGTGAAAAAAGAATTAATGCGCCAGATTCCGGGGCGTATCGTCGGCCAGACACACGACGAAAGTAGACGCCGTGGTTTCGTGCTGACGCTGCAGGCGCGTGAACAGCATATCCGCCGTGAGAAGGCGTCCTCGAATATTTGCTCTAACCAAGCGCTAAATGCGTTGGCTGCAGCTGTATCGATGACCGCTCTTGGTAAGCAGGGTGTACAAGAGATGGCGCTTTTGAATGTGCAGAAGACACAGTATGCCAAACAGCAGCTAGCTCAACTGGATGGATATGAAGTTGTATACGATTCACCTGTATTTAACGAATTTGTTATTAAAACACCGCATCCTGTGGGCGATATCAATAAAGCATTGTTGCAGGAACAAATTATCGGTGGTTTTGACCTGTCTCGTGACTATGCGGAACTTAACCAGCATATGCTGATTGCAGTAACTGAATTACGTACGAAAGAAGAAATTGACCGATTGGTGAAAGGATTGGAGGGAGCGCGCCATGCTTAATACGATGCCGAAAGCTGAACAGCAACAAAAAGATAAGGCGCTTATTTTCGAGATGAGTAAGCCAGGACGCGTAAGTTATTCGCTGCCTGCGTGCGATGTTCCTGAAGTCGATGTTACATCTATTATTCCAAGTAATTCCCTGCGGGAGACACCCGCGGAATTGCCGGAAGTGAGCGAGCTGCAGTTGATGCGTCATTATACGGAACTATCCACGCGCAACCATGGAGTAGATTCGGGTTTTTATCCGCTCGGTTCATGTACGATGAAGTACAATCCGAAGATTAATGAAGATGTAGCCCGTTATCCAGGATTCGCTCGTATCCATCCGTATCAACCGGAAGAGACAGTACAGGGCGCATTACAGTTGATGTATGAGCTTCAGAAAGATCTGGCGGCCATTACTGGTATGGATGCGGTAACATTGCAGTCGGCGGCTGGCGCGCAAGGTGAGTGGACTGGTTTAATGATGATTCGTGCCTACCATGAGAGCCGGGGCGAGAAGCGTACGAAGGTTATTGTACCGGATTCTGCGCACGGCACAAATCCGGCTTCCGCCAGCGTAGCAGGACTTGAGACGATTACGGTAGCATCGGATGCGAACGGATTCGTCGATGTAGAGGCGCTACGTCAGGTAGTTGGTCCGGATACGGCAGCGTTGATGCTGACGAATCCGAATACGCTGGGCTTGTTTGAGAAAAGCATTGTAGAAATTGCAGAAATCGTGCACGAAGCAGGAGGTTTGCTGTATTACGATGGAGCAAATGCTAACGCCATTCTTGGCAAAGCGCGTCCGGGAGATATGGGCTTTGACGTAGTGCATCTGAATTTGCATAAAACGTTTACGACACCGCATGGTGGCGGCGGTCCGGGTTCCGGTCCTGTTGGCGTGAAAAAGGAATTGCTTCCATTTCTACCGAAGCCAATGGTTGTTAAGGAAGGAGATATGTACCGACTTGATTTTGACCGTCCGCAGTCGATTGGTCGTGTCAAAGCATATTACGGTAACTTCGGCATTAACGTACGTGCCTATACGTATATCCGCACGATGGGGCCTGAAGGATTACGCCTTGTTTCAGAAAATGCCGTGCTTAATGCGAACTATATGATGCGGAAGCTTGCTAAGTATTATGATCTGCCGTTCGATTATGTATGTAAGCATGAATTCGTCCTGTCTGGAAAGCGTCAGAAGAAGCAGGGAGTTCGAACGCTTGATATCGCCAAACGCTTGCTTGACTTTGGCTATCATCCGCCGACGATTTATTTCCCGCTTATCGTGGAGGAATGTCTGATGATTGAACCGACGGAGACTGAGTCGAAAGAGACGTTGGATGAATTCATTGAAGCGATGATTCAAATTGCGCAGGAAGCGGAAGAAACGCCAGAGGTCGTACAGGAAGCACCACACCATACGGTAGTGAGCCGTCTCGACGAAGTATTGGCAGCTCGTAAGCCAGTGTTGCGATATACAAAAACGGAATAACGAAAAGGAGAAGGGAGGGGCGAAAGGCTCCTCCTTTTTTCCTTCCTCCAATCCCCAACATCTTTGCCGCCAATGGTGCAGATACTATGCTCAAGTACGTCGTATGAATACGGCCTGTACTTTGAGGTTGAAAGGGGGATGCGACATGTTGACGAATGAGGAATTGTCTCGCTTTCGTTCGCTTTTGAACAATCAGCTTAAGGATATAAAGGAACGGCTCAACGATAGTGAGGCATATGGTACCAGCCGAGCTGCTCTAAAGGAATCGATCGGTGAGCTGTCCAATTATGACAATCATCCGGCCGATCAAGGAAGTGAAACATTTGAGCGAGGAAAAGACATCGCGCTGTATGAGCACGGAGAAGAGGAAATGCGGGATATTGAGCGAGCGCTTACGGCTATCGAACAAGGAACATACGGAAGATGCGAAGTATGTCATGCCAAAATCCCGCATGAACGGTTGGAAGTGCTGCCGACTACGCTTCGCTGTGTACAACATGCTGAGGAGGAGTTTGTTTCACAGCGTCGTCCTGCGGAAGAAGATATCATCGCTCCCCCATTCGGAGCATATAACTATGACGGATGGGATGCTACGTTTTATGATGCAGAAGATGCAATGCAGGACGTCGCAAAATATGGAACATCGGATACGCCATCTGATTTTGGCGAACAAGCCCATCTTAGCTATAACGATATGTATGTGGAATCAGAAGAGCCCGTAGGATACGTTGAAGATATTGAAGGCTTTTTATTGTCCGATATAAACGGAAAGTTCATTGGCGTGAATACGGAGAATCCGTTGCATGAAAGATACGAAGATGCACTCGATGAGGCAGGAGTTGTCTCAGTGATGGGCAATCCGGATTTGATGGAGGACTACACGGAAGACGAAGGTTATGTGGATAGAGATAGGTAAGAAAAAGGAGACCGAAATCGGCCTCCTTTTTCTTTTGTGTCAGTATCTATGGCTATGGCGAAATTCATCATTTTCATCGTTTGCGTATTGATCATCATGGCGCACTTCGTCGTCGGCGTAATATACGTCATCAGCATACGTCACTTCAGTCGCTTCCTGACATCTGGAGCAATAGCTCCGACTCCGTTCCCAGAGTACCAGCTCTTCACCGCAATAAATACAAAGGTCTTTCATTAGGCAACGCCTCCTTTGATACTCTTGGAATATACGCAAAATGCATGTAATACTTTTACCCGTTCTCTTGCAAATTGAAACAAGGATAGTATATACAAAATAATGGGTATGAATGCAAAGTAGATGTATGAAGGCTTTTTATACATGCTAAATAGTAAAGGGAAGTAAGTGAATATGCTACAATATAAGAAAGAAGGGGGCATAGTCGTATATGGAACAATGGCGTTTTCTTGATACGGGAGTTCATTCGCCGGCAATGAATATGGCGATTGATGAAGCAGTGCTTGCGATACATAGTGAAGGAAAAACTCATCCGTCGGTTCGTTTCTATACGTGGGAACCGTCGACAGTATCAATCGGTTATTTTCAAAAAGCCGAGAAAGAGATCGATTTAGAAAAAGTAAAAGCATACGGTCTTGGCTTTGTCCGGCGGGCTACTGGTGGCAGAACCGTATTACATGATAAAGAACTTACTTATAGCGTGGTCGTCTCAGAATCACATCCCGCTATGCCGTCCGGTGTAACGGACGCTTATCGCATCATTAGCGTAGGGCTGCTAGAAGGATTCCGCCTTCTGGATTTGCAGGCGGATATGGTAAACCCTGATCAGGCCAAGCTTGCCACACCGTCTTCGGCTGCTTGTTTTGATGCACCGTCTTCTTATGAATTGGTTGTAGAAGGCAGAAAAGTGGCCGGTAGTGCCCAGACGCGACAGAAAGGGGTCATTTTGCAGCACGGGTCCATTCTGCTTGATATCGATGTGGATATGCTGTTTGACATCATCCGACAACCGAACGAGCGGGTACGAGAGAGGCTGAAAAAAAGCTTCACTGATAAAGCGGTCGCAATCAATCAGGTGCGTCCGATACCTGTAACATTGGATGATGCTCGTAAAGCGTTCCGTAAAGGTTTTGCGAAGGGGTTAGGTGTCGAGTTGATGGACGATGAACTGACTATTGAGGAGAAGGAGCTTGCGGAACAACTTGCCCGTGAAAAATATGGATGCGACGAGTGGAATTTCAAACGGTAATACAAAACGAAAAGCGGCCGATCGGCCGCCTTTTTATGTGATGTATATATAATCCATCGATTTAGAGTTTTGGTTCTCACCTTTTTATCAAGAGACGAGTGGTGTTGTAAGAGGCATATATTTTGTCGAAAAAATTTTCGCGAAAAAGCAGGAAAAAATCTATATGTTGTGGTAGAATCTATATATAAACACAATATGTTGATGAATTAGTAAGCGTTGGTTTAGATGTAAGAAGGCGCTTAATCAAATGTATCAGACCGTATACGAATGGTCAATTTATATTTCAAATAGCTGGAGGTTGAAAAATGGAGACTGCATCCGAAATGACAGGAAAAACAAAGCTTGAGGGATTGAGCGAGAAAATTTTCCTCGATCGTTATGCGTTAAAAGATCCGAATCCGGATAATGTACAAGTCGGAGATACGGTGCTTGTTTTGACTAAAGATGACCCTAAATTTCCAAAAAAAGAAGTGGGTGTGGTGGAAGCACGTGAAGGCAGTACGATTCACGTGAAGCTGCGCAACGGAGAGATGGTAACGACAGAGGCTGATAAAGCTTTACGGACGCTTGAGGCGACACCGGATGAGATGTGGGATCGTCTGGCCAAGACGATCGCATCCGTGGAGGCGACACCGGAGAAGCAAACAGAATGGACAGAGAAATTCCGCGATTTGCTGGCGGATTGGAAGCTCGTTCCGGGTGGGCGGATTGCGGCTGGTGCCGGAGCTAACGACGAGCTGACGCTATATAACTGCTATGTTATCCCGTCACCGCATGACAGCCGCGGCGGAATCATGGATACACTGAGTCAGATGACGGAAATTATGTCCCGCGGGGGCGGCGTTGGCATCAACCTGTCGAGCCTTCGTCCACGTCGTGCACAGGTAAAGGGCGTGAACGGTTCATCAAGCGGTTCTGTATCCTGGGGCGGATTGTTTAGTTATACAACCGGATTAATTGAGCAAGGCGGGAGTCGTTAATACCATGGCGACGTAACTTCGCGAATTGCTGGAACATCCTAAAACTATCTGAGCTACAACGTGGCTGGCAACGGCGAGCGTGAATGCGTAAAAATCGGATAGATGAAACAATGGACAATCAGCAGCCAAGCGCCTTTGGAAACAGAGGTGAAGGTCCAACGACTATTAAAAGTTCCTACGTTACACCTTATTCCATATGAGGGAGTAATATGGAACCAGTAAATCGTAGTCGACGGAGACGTTACTACGAGGCGCGAAGCAAGGAAGAACTTCAACAGCTTCTTATTTTAGCTTTACAATCAGGAGGATAATCAAGCTGAATCGAAAGTGTGAAAAGTTTACTTCCTTGATGATATAGTCTGAACTCATGTGAAAGCATGAGAGATAGGCAGAAATGACCTATCCACCCGCTACAGGCGGGGAGTAACAAAAAGCGTGGCGCCTTGATGCTTATGATGAACGACTGGCACCCAGATGTGCTCGAATTCATCACTGTAAAACAAAACATGGGGCTTATTACAAATGCCAATCTGTCCGTCTGCATTAGTAACAGCTTCATGAAAGCCGTAAAAGAAGACCTTGATTGGGAACTAAGATTCCCGGATACAACCGACCCGGAATACGATGAAATTTGGGACGGAAACATGGAGAAATGGGTTGAGCTAGGTAAGCCGGTACGTGTCTATAAAACAATCCGTGCCCGTGACATGTGGCATACGATCATTGAATCCGCATGGAAGTCAGCCGAGCCGGGCGTCGTTTTCATGGAATACTACAACCAGATGTCCAATAGCTGGTACTTCAATCCGATTATTTGTACGAACCCATGTGGCGAGCAAGGTCTCCCAGGATGGGGTGTATGTAACTTATCTGCGATTAATCTTTCAAAATTCACGAAAGATGGCGAGGTAGACTGGGCAAACCTGTCGACAACTGTGCGCCATTCCGTTCGCTTCCTGGACAACGTGGTAGATGCTACTCCGTATCACTTCCCGGAAAATGAAGCGAACCAAAAGAACGAGCGCCGTGTCGGTCTCGGTACAATGGGCCTTGCGGAGATGATGATCAACCTTCAAATCCGTTATGGCAGCCCGGAATCGCTCGAATTCTTGGACAAGTTGTATAACTTCATTGCTCGTGAAGCATATCTTGCTTCTACGGAAATAGCCGCTGAAAAAGGAAGCTTCCCGGCATTCGACGCCGATCTCTTCCTGCAAAGCGGATTTATGAAGCAATTTGACGACGAAGTTCGTGACGCAGTGAAAGAGCGTGGCATGCGTAATGTAACGGTTCTTACACAGGCTCCGACTGGATCTACAGGGACAATGGTTGGCACGAGCACAGGAATTGAACCTTTCTATGCATTCGAATATTACCGTCAAAGCCGTCTTGGCTTCGATAAACAGTATGTTCCAATCGCGAAAAGCTGGCTGGAAGAAAACGAGGCTGAACAATTGCCGGATTACTTCGTGAGTGCGATGGATTTGTCTGCTGAGGATCACGTACGAGTGCAGGGTGCGATTCAGACATGGGTAGACAGTTCTATTAGTAAAACAGCGAACGCACCGGCTGATTTCTCAGTTGAAGAGACAAAGGCGCTGTACGAGCTTGCCTTTGACCTTGGGTGCAAAGGGGTTACGATTTATCGTGACGGTAGCCGCGATGTACAGGTCCTGACTACGAAGAATGAAGAAAAGAAAGAGACAAAGGGACAGGAGTCGAAAGCAGAAAAAATCGCTCCTGCCACTGATCTGGATGAAACACCACCAACAAAAGATTACCGTCGCCGTCCGCTCCGCTTAAAAGGTGCAACATACAAAATGAAAACACCTCTAGGTAAAGCTTACATAACGGTGAACGAAGTGGACGGTGCGCCGTTTGAAGTTATCGTAAATGTAGGTAAAGCGGGAAGTGATGTATTTGCGATGTCAGAAGCGCTCGGCCGCGTATCCACGTTGTTCCTTCGCTTCGGCGAGCTGCCGGACGGAAATAAAGCGCGTCTGCTCATTAAGCATTTGAAAGGCATTGGAGGTTCCGGTGCGGTCGGTTTCGGAGCAAACCGGGTTGATTCCATTCCGGATGCAGTAGCGAAAGCGATCGAGTTCTACCTTGATGGTGACGATGAGACGCCGGTAGCATCGACAAGCGAAATACAAGCACCACCGGTTCCGCAAACAGATGAACGCGATGAAGACGGTGATGTATACCGTGAAGGTCTTGACCTTTGCCCGGAATGCGGCGCTGCGGCGCTTGTAGCGGAAGAAGGCTGCAAACACTGCGAAGCGTGCGGTTATTCCCGTTGTTCTTAACAATACTTTTATAAAAAGGTGAAGACATGCTTGTCTTCACCTTTTTATAATAATTTAACGAATGATATATCAAAAAATCAGATCTATATACATCTGATTTCAACCACGCTACCCTGTCAAACTATCAAGTGTAATTTATATAATAACCACAGTGGGCTAAGAAAAGAATTTGGTCAGTTACACAGGATACTTACTGTATGTCACCGCCGAAATTTACCAGTTTTTAAATAGCTTTATATAATAATAGTAAAAAAAATTTTTAATCTATAAATAATAGTGATACACTATAATAGAGTTATAATTGATCCAGAAAAGGTGTGTGACTAGATCGCGCCTGGCTTGCTGTAGCGCCTAAGCAGGAGCGCCTACACCCTTTCTGCAAATTTTAGGGTAAAAGGACGATAAAAATGAGCAACAGACATACTAGAACAGACGTTATCTTGATTGGTGCCGGAATCATGAGTGCCACTTTGGGGACAATTCTGAAAGAATTAGTACCGGACTGGGAAATTACAGTGTTTGAGAAGCTCGCAAACACAGGAGAGGAAAGCTCTAACGAGTGGAATAATGCAGGAACTGGGCATGCGGCACTGTGCGAGCTTAACTACACCGTCGAACAACCGGACGGATCTATAGATATTAGCAAAGCTATAAAAATTAATGAACAGTTTCAGGTTTCAATGCAGTTTTGGTCTTATCTTGTAAATAGTAATCTTATACGTAATCCGCAGGACTTTATCATGCCATTGCCTCATATGAGTTTAGTACAAGGGGAACGAAATGTAGCGTTTTTAAAGAAACGTTTTGAAGCGCTGTCAAACAATCCCCTATTCCAAGGGATGGAATTTTCCGATGACCCAGAAAAGCTGATGGAATGGCTTCCGCTTATTATGAAAGACCGGACATCGAATGAACCTATAGCGGCAACAAAAATTGACTCTGGAACTGATGTGAACTTTGGCGCTTTAACACGTATGTTGTTTGACCACTTAAAGAGTAAAAACGTTGGTATAAATTTCAAACATAATGTTGATGATATTAAACGTACTAGCGACGGCTCTTGGGAATTGAAAGTACGGAATGTCGATAACGGTAAAGTCGAACGCCATACTGCAAAATTCGTCTTTATCGGAGGCGGGGGAGGAAGCCTGCATTTACTGCAAAAATCCGGTATTCCTGAAGGAAAACATATTGGAGGATTTCCGGTAAGCGGACTATTTATGGTGTGTAATAATCCGGATATTGTAGAGCAGCATCATGCAAAAGTATACGGCAAAGCTAAGGTTGGTGCTCCTCCAATGTCTGTTCCGCATCTTGACACAAGATATATCGATAATAAAAAATCGTTGCTATTTGGACCGTTTGCCGGCTTTTCACCAAAGTTTTTAAAATCCGGTTCAATGTTTGATTTGTTAACTTCCGTAAAAATGGATAATCTCGTAACTATGTTGGCGGCAGGTGCAAAAAACGTTTCATTGACAAAATACCTAATCGAGCAAGTTATGTTATCGAAAGAAAAGCGCATGGAAGAGTTACGGGAGTTTATCCCGAGCGCCAAAAGCGAGGATTGGGATATAGTGGTAGCGGGCCAACGTGTGCAAGTTATTAAAGATACTGCTGACGGCGGCAAAGGAACGCTTCAATTTGGTACAGAAGTTGTTAGTGCTACTGATGGCTCGATAGCAGCATTGCTCGGCGCTTCTCCGGGTGCTTCTACCGCCGTTCACGTCATGCTGGAGGTAATAAAAAAATGCTTCCCGCAACATATAAAAGAGTGGGAACCGAAAATAAAAGAAATGATTCCTTCCTATGGCGTGTCACTATTGAAAAACCCAGAGCTTATCGACGAAATTCATACTTCAACAGCGCGGGCGCTTAGCTTAGAGGGTAAAAAAGAGTTCGCATACGCATAAAAACTGTCCTTATTTGTCGCGACCATGCCGGATACAGCGGGACGGTTCTATTGTATGTTCAAACATTTCCTTACGCTTATATTTATTATGAAAACACGATGTCCATAGGAAGGCAAATCAGCAATGCCATACCAGTAAAATTGACAAAACCGAAAAAACCGAAAAAACTGAAAAAACCGTATGTTAAAGGAAGCATAAATTGCAGTTTTGGCAAATTTATGCTTCCTTTAGTTTTTTAAAATAATGAATTTAAATTTATTTATTTCGCATCTATATGCATGAACATGATATTAAGTGTAATTTATATAGCTAGACACTCTTTTATAAATAACTCCTTTATTATTCATTCATATAGAGCCTAGCCATGTAAAGGTAGCTAATAGAGCAGATTTAATGTCATTATACAAGTACAGGAGAACTGCCTATCTTTTTTTGAGTATTAAACTCGCAACAAATTATTCAATTGAGGTATAATATAGTCTAGTGAATTCATCTTAATAATTTTATGTAGATTCAAAATGGAAAGAGAGTGTTCATTATGGGCCGTAAGTGGAACAACATTAAAGAAAAAAAAGCGTCGAAAGATGCAAATACGAGTCGTATATATGCAAAATTTGGAAAAGAAATTTATGTAGCAGCCAAGCAAGGTGAACCGAATCCAGAATCAAATCGGGCTTTAAAAGTCGTACTAGAGCGTGCAAAAACGTACAGTGTACCGAAAGTGATTATTGACCGGGCGCTTGAAAAAGCGAAAGGTGGTTCAGAAGAGAGCTATGATGAACTTCGTTATGAAGGCTTCGGACCAAATGGATCAATGGTAATCGTAGATGCACTGACAAATAACGTGAACCGTACCGCATCAGATGTGCGGGCTGCATTTAGTAAAAACGGTGGTAACATGGGAGTAAGTGGATCTGTAGCATATATGTTTGATTCAACCGCCGTTATTGGTCTTGAAGGTAAAACAGCAGATGAAGTGCTTGAAATATTAATGGAAGCAGATGTAGAGGTACGTGACATTTTAGAAGAAGATGAAGCGGTTATCGTTTATGCCGAACCGGACCAGTTTCATGCGGTGCAAGAAGCATTCAAAAATGTTGGTATAACTGAATTTACAGTTGCAGAATTAACAATGCTTGCGCAAAATGATGTAACACTTCCGGAAGATGCACAAGCACAGTTTGAAAAACTGATTGATGCATTAGAAGATTTAGAAGATGTTCAACAAGTATACCACAATGTGGATTTAGGTGAATAATACATGAAAGCAGACCTTTGTTATGTAACAAAGGTCTGTTTTTTTATATACATCTGATTTGATACATCGACAAATCTTTATGGTGAGAGGGAGCGGTCGGAAAAAGACACGCTGGCTTTTCTTCTGCCGGATCGCAGGACGCATCCAACCTCTTCTTTTTCGAATCTCCTCCTTCCCACCACACTCCCCTGTCAAAATATCAAGTGTAATTTATATAGATTGTTTATTGAACTTGCTTTTCTAATCTGAATTGCTTTTTTTTCGAAATAAACCTATTGCTAATAATAATAAAGGGTAAAAAGCCCCTACTGTTAAAATATAAGGTATCCAGGTGGTAATGTCCCATGTTTGTGTATAAACAACATTAGGATATATTGCAAGGGAGGCGACAACCAATATCATTCCTAAAGGTAAAACAAGAGGGCGGTAATCTTTCAAATTAAATATTTGTGCAAGAGCTAAAACAATAGCATAAAAATAAAGTACTAGCCGAAAATAGAGTGAAATAAACCACAGTCCAGCCATAATGGCTTCGATTCGTTGTAGAAAATTACCTACGTTTATTTTTTTTGCTAAAGCATAGCTTGGATATATCTGCCTTACTGTAAGATCAGCACCAAGAACCGAAATGCTCAGAGCTATGATGATAATCATCACAAGACCTCCTATTAGACCTCCGATGAAAAAAGCTTTTTTAGATTCTTTAGATTTATTAACGTAAGCTGGGAAAATCATCAGAAGAACAATAAGAGGAAGAAAAACAATACTTAAAAATGATAAGGTAGCCGGTAATATAGACTTTATTCCCGTCTCTAACATTGGCTGTAAATTTTCAACTTTGATTTGAGGGGAAACAAAAATAACCAGGCTAACAAAAAGTATGAGGAACCATGGAAATAAGATTTCTGCGGAACGAGCTAACGTTTCAAGCCCGAGACGCACCCCCATAACAACAATGATGACAAAAAGAATATTAATGGCTTCGATCGGTGTTTCAGGCATGACTTGCGTAGTTATAAAATTTCCTAAATAAAACAGAACAGAAGCAGGGCCACCAAAGAATAAAGTAGTAATAAACAGAAAAGAAACGGCTTTACCCACCCATTTTCCCAAAAGTTTTTCATTTAATTCAATCAAGGTCATATGAGGAAAAAGATTCCCGACAGCGTTATATAGCCATATTAATAATAACCCTACTCCTACCCCGATTATCCCTGCAATCCAAGCATCTTGTTTTGCAAAAGAAGCTACAGCTGATGGTACAACTACGATAGCACTCCCAATCGTATACAGGATGACTAACACTGTAAATTGACGTGCCGATATTTTCCCATTCTCAAGCATATATTCTTTCCTTCCCTATTTATCCTACTTTTATGTTAGCCATTGTTTACTTTTTTTAGTTGAAGTAAACTTTTTTATCAAATTTAGAGAAAAGCAAGAAAAAAGTAAAACAGGGATATTCTTAGCCTATACAATATACCTCGTTTAACATGCAACAACCGATACTAAAATTAATAAATACGTAGATAAGAAGTCTAAGACGCTTTTATCAAGGAGATAATGAGTAACAGAACATAGCAGCAGAGGGGGCTCATCATGGGATTTATGAAAAACATATGGAAACGCTCTGTACCAACGAAAAACAGTCTGACAGGGACTATAAATGAAAAAGAGCCTCTGCAAACAAACCTTCAAGAAAATATACAAAAGATAAAAAAAGATCTAGGAAACAGTGATGATATTGTCATCAGAGAAGTTTGGATAGGTAAAACAAGAGATGTGAAAGCAGCGATTATTTATACGGACGGTTTAGCAGATAATACCACGATCAATGAATTCATTATGGAATCCCTTATGCAGGACGCAAAGAAAAGTGAAATAGATAAGGTTCTCTCCTCTAGCCAAAGTCTTGTCCATGTTTTGAAAGATGTAGCCTTGGCGGTAGGAGACGTTCAGGACATTACGGATTTTCAAACCCTATACGCTTCCCTTTTATCCGGAGATGCTGTCATCTTGCTTGACGGACAAAAGCAGGGCTTTTCTGCTGGTGCAAGAGGGTGGAAAGACATGGGGGTTACAGAAGCGACAAACCAGACGACCGTTCGGGGACCGAGAGAAAGCTTTTCCGAATCACTGCGTACAAATACATCATTAATCCGCCGAAAGATTAAAGATCCGAATCTTTGGCTGGAAACGAGGAAAATCGGACGAGTTACCAAAACGAATGTATCTATTGCCTATGTTAAAGGAATTGTAAATGAAAAAGTCGTGGAAGAAGTACGTATACGCTTAGATCGAATTGATATTGACGGGATTTTGGAAAGTGGCTATATTGAGGAATTAATTCAGGATGAAACCTATACCCCTTTTCCAACCATATACAATACGGAACGGCCTGATGTGGTCGCCGCTGAATTGTTAGAAGGGAAAGTGGCCATTTTGATTGATGGAACACCCAATGCCTTAATCGTTCCTGCCCCGCTTATTGTATTTCTTCATGGTGCAGAAGATTATTATCAGCGTGCGGATTTTGCCACTCTCCTGCGTATTCTTCGCTATATTTCCGGATTTATTGCGTTACTGGGCCCATCGTTATATATTGCGATTACTACGTTTCATCAAGAAATGCTCCCTACACAACTGTTGATAAGTCTGGCGGCCCAGCGGGAAGGGGTGCCTTTCCCGGCCTTCATCGAAGCACTGATGATGGAAGTGACATTTGAAATTTTACGAGAAGCCGGCTTACGAATGCCAAGAGCCATCGGACAAGCAGTATCGATTGTAGGAACGTTAGTTATTGGACAGGCAGCCGTGGAAGCAGGAATCGTATCCGCTGCCATGGTCATTGTAGTATCTATAACAGCGATTTCGAATTTCACGTTCCCTGCCTATAACATGTCCATTGCTGTAAGAATGCTTCGTTTTCCAATTATGGGACTGGCCGCTTCCTTCGGTCTATTCGGAATTATCGTGGGCATTATTGCTCTTGTGCTTCACTTATGCAGCCTACGTTCTTTTGGTATTCCGTACATGACTCCTTTTGCCCCCTTTATTCCTGCTGACCAGAAGGACACGATTTTTCGGTTGCCGCAATGGGCATTGGTATCCCGTCCTCGTTTAATTAATCAGAAAAACGTGGTCCGCAAGCAAAGCTCTCCGCCGAAACCGAAACCGCGACAATAACAATTAAAGACAGAAGGACGTATGCTAAATGAAACGATCGGTAGTTTTGTTGCTTTTTTTCTTTGTTACGCTCGTGTTCATTACCGGCTGTTGGAACCGGCGGGAATTAAATGACCTTGCGATTGCTGTTGGAATGGGAATTGATAAGTCCGGAGATCAATATCTTGTCACTGCTCAAGTAGTTGATCCGGGTGAAGTAGCTGCAAAAGGAGGGAGTGGTCGTGCGCCCGTCACAACGTATCAGCAGACGGGAAAGACCGTACTTGAGGCGTTACGAAAAATGACAACGCTCGCTCCTAGAAAAATTTATGCGTCCCACCTTCGCATGCTGGTGATTGGAGAATCGTTAGCCAAGGATGGAATGGCAAAAGTCTTGGATCTCCTCTCTAGAGATCAAGAGCTTCGGACCGATTTTTATATTGTGGTAGCGAAAGGAACGAAGGCCGAAAATATACTGAAAATCTTGTCACCATTGGAAAAAATCCCGGCGAATAAAATGTTTAGTTCTCTTGAAACATCGGAAAAACTATGGGCACCGACCGTGTCTATCACATTAGATGAGTTAATATCTGACCTAACAAGTGAGGGGAAGCAATCTGCATTAACCGGTATTCGAATAAAAGGCAGTCAGGAACAAGGGGAAATGAAGAAAAATGTAGAAGAAATTGATGCTTTAGGGCGTTTGCAATATGCAGGAATTGCTGTATTTAAAAAAGATAAACTGGTTGGCTGGTTAAACGAGACAGAAAGCAAAGGATATACAGACCTCACAGACAAGTTGGATGGCACGATCCTTAACGTTCCTTGTACGAAAGGCGGGAATGTGGGCATTGAGGTGATTCGGTCAAAAACTGATGTCAAGGGAAAGGTGAAGAATGGCAAACCTAAAGTAGAGGTGAAGATTCAAACCGAAGCTAATGTTGCGGAAGTAGAATGTGGGCATCTGGACTTAAAAAAGACAAAAACAATTTACGATTTGGAAACAAAACTTGAAAAAGAGGTAAAGGATCATTGTGAAGCTTCCATAAGAAAGGCGAAAAAGCTTGGAACCGATATCTTTGGTTTTGGTGAAGCGGTTCATCGGGGAGCTCCTAGGTATTGGAAAAAGAATAAAAAACATTGGGATAAGAATTTTATTGATCTGCCAGTGGAAATAAAAGTAGAAGCGAAAATCCGACGTATAGGTACTATAGGGAATTCTTTTCTTGAAGACGTAAAGAAGTAAGGAGTAGATCGGCATGTGGGCCATTGCAGTAGTACTGATAGTAACCGCATTGATCATTATCATCGAAGTCCCCTCTTTGTTGCGAAAACAACTGCGAAAAGAGCTGTGGATGTTTTCGATTCTGTTGCTTATTGGCACTGGATTAAGTATTGCACAGAGTTTGCAGGTAGATATACCAAATCCCCTGGATTTGTTAACAATTGTTTATAAGCCGATTAATGATGTGGTAAAGGGGGTCTTAAAGTAAAGACAGGTTATTTTATAATCAGAACTGTAGAAGAGATATGATCTTATGGTTATAGCTATTGTTTCTATCTACGGGAATCCAACCTATACTAACTGAAGAGAGGAAAATACAGACTAACTATTATATTGTGTAATGCCCAACGAATGAACAAAAAAGAAAAATTTAGTTTATTAATAGAGAAAATTATATCTATTAAATATTAAGAAAATTCGGATTTTTAATTGACATACATAAATGTTTCAAGATATGATGAAACAAGAATGCGATATTAGTTACAGGTTTCTATTTTGAAAGGAGGCCAAATAAAAAATAAAATGCAAGCTCTCTAAACTTACTAAATTAAATCATATGAAGGAGGTTAAAAATTGAAACGAACATTAACTCTTCTACTAGCTATGGTTTTACTTTTTGGTATGTTTGCAGGACCTACTTTTGCTACTAATGTTCAAGAAAAAGCTGATACTGTTTATTTGAACGGTAATATTTATACAGCAGATGCCAAATTTTCAAAAGCTGATGCCATGGCCATCAAAGATCAAAAACTCATCTATGTTGGCAATAAAGGGCAAGTCAAGCAATACATAGGCCCAAGCACGAAGGTTGTTGATTTAGAAGGAAAAAGTGTGATTCCGGGATTGAATGATGGACATCTGCATTTTCCAGGAATGGCGCTTAATTTAATTCAAATCAATGGTTTTAATAAACCGAAGGAAGAGATTTTGAAATTGGTCAAGGAAGAAGCCACCCACCGTCAACCAGGAGAGTGGATCTTAGGACGTGGTTGGAATCATGAACTTTGGCCAGATAAGAAATTCCCAACTAAAGAGGAGCTTGATGTCATTGCACCTAACAACCCTGTTGTACTGGAGAGAGTGGATGGACATTCGGTTTGGGTTAACTCTAAAGCTCTTGAAATCGGTGGCATAACTAAAGATACCCCTAATCCTCAGGGTGGAGAGATTATTCGAGATGCTAAGGGTGAACCAACCGGCATGCTGATCGATACAGCTGAAGAACCAGTTACCTCTAAAATCCCTCCTTATAGTTCGGAGCGTATACG
The DNA here is from genome assembly GCF_001274715.1 of Aneurinibacillus migulanus. Lineage (GTDB taxonomy): Bacteria > Bacillota > Bacilli > Aneurinibacillales > Aneurinibacillaceae > Aneurinibacillus > Aneurinibacillus migulanus. Next base: position 1,422,780 of record NZ_LGUG01000004.1, read on the forward strand.
GGAAGGACTTTTAAAAGCTCAAGAAGAACTATTCTCCAACGGGATTACGAGTGCAACAGATGCTGGTTCCCATCTAAGCTATATAGAAGATATGAAGGGTCTATATGAGAAAGGCGATTTAAAAGCTAGATTAAATGTTATGGTTGCCAATGGTGCAGGCGGAGAAACGGGAGACAGTCTCGCTTATTATTATAAAAAGGGACCTGAAATCGGTTTGTACGGAGACCGTTTTACAGTTAGATCCGTAAAGCTTGTTGGTGACGGATCTCTAGGTTCCCGTAGTGCAGCTCTATTGGAGAGTTATCATGATCGTCCAGGCCATAAAGGAAACTATCGGTTTACAGATGAGGAGTTATATCGATTAGTAAAAGAAGCTCGTGAGCATGGTTGGCAGGTGGCTACTCATGCAATCGGTGATGGTGCTATTCTTCAAGCAATTAACACCTATGAGAAAGTATTAAAGGAGAATCCATTAAAAGATCATCGATGGAGAATCGAACATTTCCAAATAGCAAACGCTGACGAAATTAAACGCATTGCTGAGCTTGGAATTATACCTTCTATGCAGCCGGTACATGCGACTTCCGACAAAAATATGGCTGAAGATCGAGTTGGTCCTGAAAGAATTAAATATGCCTACGCTTGGCGTAAGACGATTGATGCCGGTTCACATATCGTAGGAGGCTCAGACGCCCCTGTTGAATTAGTAAATCCATTCCATGGACTGTATGCTGCCGTTACACGTATGGATCGTGATGGAAATCCAGATGGGGGCTGGTACCCAGAGGAGAAGATGACAAGAGAGGAAGCCTTACAAGCCTTTACGATTTGGGCCGCGGAAGGAAGCTTTGAAGAAAAGTTAAAAGGATCTTTAGAGGCTGGAAAGCTGGCTGATTTCATAGTAATTGACAAAGATCCGATGAAATGTCCAGAAGAACAATTGAAAGATATTACAGTGCTTACTACAGTAGTAGGTGGAGAAGTTGTGTATAAGAAATAGTGTTTACAATTATGATGGATGAGTTAAATAGTAAAGAAGAGGGTGTCCCAAAGTGATGGGACACCCTTTCTTCTGCCGGATCGCAGGGCGCATCCCCCTCCTTCCCACCACACTCCCCTGTCAAAATATCAAGTGTAGGAGATGGTAAGATACAGGATTTTCAAGCAAATTGTACACATAGTTTTAAGCGTTTTGGACGATCATGAGAGTATTCGCCTCGTTTTTGAATGGCATATATTATTCATTGTCAATGGCGGACTAGTCTTAGCGAAGCATACAGCGAATTGGAGGGAATAGATTGGAGTTTAATGTCATGACGTTTAACATGCATCATGGAAGAGGAATAGATGGAAAACTGAGCTTGGAGAGAATCGCTAAAGTCATTGAAGAAAGCAAGGCAGACTTGATCGGTTTGAATGAGGTGGATAGGTATTTTTCAAAAAGAAGCGATTATATTGACCAGATATCCTGGTTGGCAAAACATCTGAAAATGAATCAAGCTTTCGGAGAGGTAATTGTATTACGCTCAAAAGATTCAAAGGTGTGTCGACAGTATGGAAATGCCTTTTTATCTCGCTATCCGATCGTATGGGAAAAGAATCATCTTTTTACATTCGGCTCTACAATCACCGAAAATCGGTCGTTGTTGGAAATCCATGTTCAACTTTACGAACGATTACTTAAAGTATATGTTACGCATCTGAGCCTAAATCCATTCCTTCATAAAAAACAAGTAGATTTTATCAGCAAGAAAATTATGGATGAGCCTCATCCTGTTATTATTATGGGAGACTGGAACATGAGATCGGGATCTGGAGCATGGAAAAAAATGAACAGGTGTTTTACAGATGTTTGTAAAGCTGCAGGCACAGGGGCATGTTATACGTTTCCCTCATTTCGGCCTAAATTACAGTTGGATTACATATTCGTTAGTCGTGATATATATCCTGTTTCGGTAGAAGTTATAAAAAAAGCACCTGCAGCTTCAGACCATTTGCCATTAAAAGCAACATTACTGCTTAATAGGTAAAAATGAAAGCTACTCCTGAACATTTAACCATAATTTCACATATTCAATAAACTTTCCGGCAGCAGGAGAAATGTTTTTTAAGGATGTGGCAGCGATCCCTATTGAACGATAATTATCTCCTTCTAAATTGATAACGCAGACGTTATTTGGTATACGATACAGAATCATTTCCGGAAGAATACTGATACCTAGATTATTTTGTACCATGGCAATAATGGCTTGGTCTTCTTCCACCTCATATTGTATTTCTGGTGTCACATTGTTGTTCTTTAAAATCTTTCTCACATCTTTATCTATATTCGATTTGGGCATGATAAACATTTCGTTTTTAATTTGTTCAAAATAAATCTTATCCTGCTGGTGAAGAGGATGTGTATCAGGTAGGATACAAAGCATTTTATCTTTTTTAGGGGGATAATGGAACCATTAAAGGATATGTAGAGCTGCATATTGAACAGGGCAAGGTACTGGAAAATCATCATTTATCAGTAGGTGTCGTATCAGGAATTGCAGGTCCTTTATGGACAAAGTGGGTACTTACTGGCGAAGCGGGTCATGCAGGAGCAACACCTATGGGTATACGTAAGGATCCATTAATACCCGCCGCAGCTATTATTCAGTACATTGAAACCGAAACAAAAAAATACCCGAATGCTGTCGCAACGATTGGTCAAATATCGGTTAAACCAGGGGGAGTAAATGTAATTCCCAGCCAAGTAGAATTCACGCTAGATTTGCGTGATATTGACGAAGAAGTTCGAAATAAGATTGAGCATACTATTGTATCTTACGCTCGTCAAATTTGCGAAGAGCGAAAAATTGAGGTTGACATTAGTACTTTACAAAGAGTAGCACCTGTTCCTTGCTCTAAGGAAATCCGTCAAGTTATCGAAAATTCTTGTAAGGAAATAGGGCTTGAAACATTTACACTTCCTAGTGGAGCTGGACATGATGGAATGCAGTTTAAAGATTTTTGTCCTATAGGAATGATATTTATCCAATCTAAAAATGGGATTAGTCACAATCCTGACGAATGGAGCTCGAAGGAAGATTGCGGGAGGGGAACCACAGTTCTATACAAAACAGTTTTAGAGCTCGCAAAATAAATGACTACCCACACCTATGGATACCAAGGATGTGGTGGCTATTCACTCTGGATGATGCTGGATAATCAACACCCTTGGCCTTTTTTTATGTTGTAATGTCATTCCTGCTCAAGCTTGCGCATAAGCTGTCGCATTTTCGTTTCAGTATCCGAGTTTGCGGACGGCGTATACACGCTGAAACGCAAATCGTTATGTCCTTGAATTTGCATTGAGGTCAGGTCAAACAGCATTTTACCCGCTTTGGCGTGCCGGAATTCGATGAAGACCTCCGGCGCTGAATTAACGTCATTATGATGCCAAAAATGTTGAAACTCTGGTTTTTCGTTGCTTATTTTTTCGATAAAGTCGCTATACCATGTATCTCCCATATACTGACCGTAATACGAGCGGAAAATCGCAAGAAACCCTCGAACGAAATCACTCCAGTTAGCGGCCAGCGTCTTGAACTCCTTTCTTGTGAACAACAACCAAATAATATTACGTTCTTCTATGGGCACTAGCTCGAAGTCCATAAACACCCCGGCGGCTGCTTGATTCCAGCCTACAATATTACATCGTCGATCGGAGACGATAGTCGGGAAATAGCGGAGTTCATTCAGAATAAGGCTGATTGCCGGACTGAGCATAGGAGGGTTGTCCGCTGTCGATGAAATCGTCGGCTGTTCAAGGGCCAACATAAACAAATATTTCCGTTCATCCTCATTTAATTGAAGGGCAAAGGCAATACGGTCCAGCACTTGTGCAGACACCGTAATATCCCGTCCTTGCTCAAGCCATGTATACCATGTCGTGCTCACCCCGGAGAGCTGAGCTACTTCTTCTCTTCTTAAGCCCAGAGTGCGCCTTCTTCCACCTGCTGGCAGGCCAACTTCACCAGGCTGGAGTTTTGCCCGGTGTGTTTTCAAGAATTCCGACAAAGCTGTTAACCGTATATCGTTACTCATTATGGTCACCCCATCAATATAGTAGTAAAACCTATTCTATCATCATTTATACTATGATAAACCATAACTTGTAATAGGATGTTAGCTGTGTAATTATAAGAGAAAATCTTGGTTATCATGCTTGAATAAGGAGGAAGAAATAGATGTCACGTGTAGTGATTACAGGTATGGGTGTAATAACCCCACTCGGGAATGATGTGCAAAGTTTTTGGAACAATCTCATTGCGGGACATTCGGGAATTTCAAACATCGATTCATTTGACGTTTCGAGCTATAAAACGAAAATTGCCGGAGTCATTCGGGACTTTAATCCGGAAGCTGTCATTGAACGCCGGGAGGCCCGTAGAATGGATCGGTTTTGCCAGTTTGCCGTCGCTGCAGCTAAGCAGGCCCTTGAGGATGCATCTTTGAATATAGAGCAGGAGAATACCGAGCGAGTCGGAGTATACATTGGATCAGGTATTGGCGGTGTTCATACTCTGCTGGAAAACTATCGTACACTGATTTCCCGTGGTCCTGGCCGTGTGAGCCCTACCGTTGTTCCAATGATGCTTCCGAGTATGGCAGCAGCGCAAGTAAGTATCGTATTTGGAATAAAGGGCCCGACCCTGGCGCCTGTCACTGCCTGTGCTACCGGCAATAATGCGATAGGTGAGGCTTACAAGCTGATTCAGCGAGGCGGTGCAGATATGATTATTGCAGGCGGTTCAGAAGCAGCAGTGACGGATTTGGCGCTGGCCGGATTCGGGAATGCTACAGCGCTTTCTACTCGTAATGAAGAGCCGGAACGTGCGAGTCGTCCATTTGATGCGGAGCGGGATGGGTTTGTAGCATCTGAAGGCGCCGGTATTCTTGTATTAGAATCACTGGAACACGCACAGCAAAGGGGAGCACGGATACATGCGGAAATCATCGGATACGGCTCCACATCTGACGCCTACCACATGGTAGCTACCGAGCCTGAAGGTTTGGGAGCATACAGAGCGATGAAAGAAGCAATAGAGGATGCGGAAATCACATTGCAAGATATCGATTACATCAATGCCCATGCTACCAGTACTGTGGTAGGTGACCGCTCCGAAACGCTTGCGATTAAGCAGCTTTTTGGTAGTTATGCCTATCAGCTTCCTATAAGCGCCAATAAATCGATGTTGGGTCATATGTTAGGAGCCGCAGGCGGAGTTGAAGCTGTTGCCCTTGTGAGAACACTTCAGGAAAATATGATTCCGCCAACAATAAACCTGGAAACTTCAGACCCTGAGTGTGACCTTGATTATGTTCCGAATCGCGCAAGAGCAGCGCAACTCCACATAGGTCTTTCTAATTCTTTCGGGTTTGGCGGCCATAACGCGGTACTTGTACTGAAGAGGTTAGATACTTCTTCTATATCTGTATAGCTATATAAATTACACTTGATATTTTGACAGGGGAGTGAGGTTGGAAGGAGGAGATTCGGAAAAAAGAAGAGGTTGGATGCGCCCTGCGATCCGGCAGAAGAAAGGCCAGCGTGTCATTTTCCGACCGCTCCCGCCCACCGCCCTTCCTTCTTTTCTTACCTCCCACCATAAAAAAGAGAGTATTGTTGCAATAGCAGTATAAGAGTATATGAAAAAATAATAGAAGAATATCAATAAACCGGGAATATGTAGAACTTCCCGGTTTATTTTTTAGAGAATGAAGCTTAAAAATCACATTGCCTAGAAACTTCGTAAGCATTTTCTATAACAATTTCGCTTCGAATATGAATGCGTTCTGTATTCATTCGGAATTCCGGACCCGATACGCTGAGTGCGCATACTACATCACCGAGATAATTACGGACAGGAGCAGCGATACAGAAGAGTCCTTCCTCAAACTCTTCATTATCAATCGCATATCCCTGCTTGCGGATAAGCTGAATCTCATCCCATAAAGCTTCCCGCTCTACGATTGTGTTTTGTGTATATCGCCTTAGACCTTTTGAGATAATCTTTTCAACAAATTTATCTGGCTGAAAAGAAAGTAATACTTTTCCTAGGGCTGTACAATGCAAAGGCTTTGGAATACCGATGCTCGTCCCAATGCGTACGGGTCTACTAGGTTCTGTTTTTATAAGATAGCTGACGGATTCATTTTCAAGAATGCCAAGGTGAACCGTTTCGTTTGAACGCTTAACAAGGTTATCAATAACAGAGTTAGCTATAAAAAACGGTTTGTATTGTTCATTTGCGAGTTGTCCCCAATCAAGTAGTTTTGCACCTGGTCGGTATTTACGATTTGGAGTTTTTGTAAGAAGACCTTCATTGTATAAGGTAGTCACAAGATGATGAACCGTACTACGATTCATAGAAAGTAGTAAAGCTAATTCTGAAACTCCCAATTCTGTTGTTTTGGTAGAGAAACAATTCATGATACGAATGGCCTGCCTAACAGAATTAATCATTTAATACCCTCCTTATAAGGATAACTGCATTTGCTCTTATCAATAATAATTGAACGAAAATAGAATGTAAATTTAAAATAGTGAAATAAATTATACCCATTGTTCAAATAGTGAAATTACTAAATTGTTTGTCATATTGAAACTCGATACGATGTTATCAAGCAGAAGGCAAAAGGAGGAGACAAAATGTTACGCCATGAAGATAATGTTCTTCTTACAAGAACGGGTCCAGGTACACCGATGGGTGATATGTTTCGGCGCTATTGGATTCCATGCATTCGTTCCGAGGAATTAATCGCTGATGGAACACCGGTCCGAGTGAAATTATTAAGTGAAGATTTGTTAGCATTTCGTGACTCTGAAGGCAAAGTTGGATTAGTAGATGAGCGATGTCCACACCGCCGCACATCACTTTACTATGGTATAAATGCCAGCTGCGGGCTTACCTGTGTATACCACGGTTGGAAGTTTGATGTTCATGGTAACTGTGTTGATTTACCATCGGAGCCTGCAGAAAGCAACTTCAAAAAAGGGATTCATCTTACGTCGTATCCTACGTATGAGGCAAATGGAATTGTTTGGACCTATATGGGCCCCGTTGAAAAGCAGCCTCCTGTTCCAGATTTCTACTGGATGCACTTGCCGGAAGAAAACATCATGGCAGAAAGGGTATGGCAGGAGTGCAACTATTTGCAGGCAATGGAAAATGATGTGGATTATGTGCATGCCGCTTTTTTACATAAAGCACATCAAAACCAGCAAATAAAGAAAGGAGCATTAAGTAGTGACCTGGGCATTAATCCAGAGCATCCACTTGTAAAAAATCCACCAGTGGAACAAGTGGTTGAATCGACAAACTATGGAAAACGGTGCATTGGGGTCGGGAAAGCAGATGAGGTGAACAATGCTTTCATGGAGATTCATTATATCTTCCCCTTTTATACTTATCCACCGCGATTTGATGGGGAGGATGGTATGTGGCATGCATTTATTCCGCGTGATGATTATAGTGCATGGAGTTGGGACGTTCAATTTTCTCATCATGTACCGATTGATAAACAGGCTCAGCATGAACGCCGGGGTCTTATCCTTGACAATGAGCTGCGAAAGAAACGTAATTTCTCTAATTCATATGAACAGGATCGCAAATTGATGGTGGCGGACAACTTCTCTGGGATCCGCGGGATTGCCAATCAAGATCATGCAGTAACCGAAACAATGGGGCCGATTGTAGATCGTTCAAAGGAACATTTAGGCACGAGTGATTTGCCTATTATCCAAATGCGTCGTCTATTGTTGACATCGGTAAAAGGCTTCCAAAACGGAGTGGAGCCGTTGAAGCTTGATAATGAAAGCCTTGTGAAGCTATACAGTCAAGGAGCGTATGCACCAAAGGAAAAAGAGTGGAAGGAAGCACTCCCGCTAAAAGAAATATTTGCTCACAAACAGGGTCAAAAAAGTCATGAACCTCAAAAAATATGATGGATACACGTCATTTGATTATCTGAAGCCGCACGAAGATTATCGGGTGTTTGAACTTGCGAAAGCAATCGGTCGAGTTCCGGAATACATAATGAATTTGACACCGGAACAGAGCGAAGCAGCGGATGAAATATTGGAGAAATATCTGATTATTTCTCTGCGCGATCATGGATTCATTACCCCGCATAGTCAAGAACATATGCTTGACTATTGTCGGCAGATGCATACATTTTTTCAGTACGAAGGACTGGCAAAAGCCGGCATCGATGCAATTTTTGAGAATTTTATGGACGGTATTGCGATTCTTACTTCCAGATTCGGCTTAAAGTGGGATGATATCATTCTCAATCTGGGGATGAGATTATGCGATATTGCTCATCAGCAGACCGTATTCATCGCAAGTTCTGTCTCCGATATTGAGGCAGCAAAGCGGGATGGACGCGTCGCCCTCATTCCTTCGCTTGAAGCGGCAGGAATTCTGGAGAATGAAATTGATAGAGTCGATGTTTTGTACGGTTTTGGCATCCGGTGTATGGGCATTACGTACAATGAAGCCAATACACTTGGATCTGGGCTTGTAGAGGCACGGGATAGTGGATTAACGTCCTTCGGGCAGCGGGTTATTCGAAGAATGAATAAAGTAGGGATGGCTATTGATATCTCGCATTGTGGCGATGAGACGAGCATGGATGTTATCAAATATAGTGAGAAACCGGTTCTTCTTACTCATGCCGGTGCAAGAGAGCTATGGAATACTCCACGAATGAAGCCAGATAAGGTTTTGAAAGCGTGTGCAGAAGCCGGTGGTATTATTGGTATTTGTGCCGCACCAAATACTACGCTTACTAGAAATCAACCCGAACACTGTATTGAAGCTGTTATGGAGCATCTGGAATATATCATTAATCTAGTAGGAATTGAACATGTAGGATTAGGACCGGATACCTTTTATGGCGACCATGTAGCTTTGCAGCATGCTTTTGATGACACGCTTGCTATCTCAGCCTCACATGATGGTGAAACATTTGAGGAATCACCGTATGTTGCCGGACTTGAAAATCCAACAGAAGCAATACGTAATATGGTGCGTTGGATGGTTAAACATGGCTATAAGGAAGAAGATATAAGCAAGATTACAGGTGGTAACGTTTTGCGAGTATTAGGGGAGATTTGGGCCAAATAAAACGAGATAAGAGAGGGTGATACTTTGCAAGAAAGAGTAGCCGTTGTAACAGGAGCTTCTCAAGGGTTGGGATTGGCCATTGCAGAAAAATTTGTAAGCGATGGTACGAAAGTGGCTTTTATTAGTCGGAATTTGGATAAAGTAAAAAGTCGGTTTGAGGAAGAACAACAGCGGGATCAAGTTATGTTTATTAATCTGGATGTATCTGAATATAAGGCTATTCAGCATTGTGTGACCGACGTAACGAACAAGTGGGGCCGAATTGACATCCTTATCAATAATGCGGGATTTCGAACAGAAACAGCGATTGAGAATATTACAGTGGATGAATGGAATCGGGTGTTGTCTGTAAATTTGGGAGGAACATTTTTCTTTTCGCAAGCCGTTCTCCCGGTTATGAAAGAGCAAAAGTGGGGGCGAATCATTAATATGTCTTCATTCGGCGGTCAGGTTGGTCCTCTTACTTCCAGCGCGGTGTATTCTGCTTCTAAAGCTGGTCAAATCGCCTTGACTAAATCGTTTGCTAGAGCGCTTGCCGAATATGGAATTACAGTGAATGCTGTAGCTCCTGCCTCTGTCCGAACACCGGAAATGGATAAGATGTCATCAGAATCCCTGGAAAAGATGACCCGAACCATTCCGGTTGGAAGAGTGGGGGAAGCCATTGAGGTAGCTGAACTGGTAGCTTATCTTGTTTCCGATTACGGAGGATTTGTCACAGGGGCTACATTTGATATTAATGGTGGAAGATTAATGCGGTAATTACGATTTGATAAAGGAGTGAAGGAAGTTGGCAATTGAACATGGAGCACCAAAAATTCCGTCCCCCTTACGCGTATTTATGACATTTGAATCGACAGGGTGGTTTGACACTAGCGGGCAGGAAAAAACAGAAAAAATTCTACCTCAATTGCAAGAAGTGCTATTGTCCTGGCAGAAAAACGGTTCTACACTGCTTGGCACGTTTGACCGGGATATTCTAACAGCGGGGCACGCAGGAAATCACGGCTGGCATGCCTGCTTCTTATATGATGTACCAGATTTGCAGACTGTAAGTGAAATGACTCATTCATTTCGTGCCACTGAACTTGATCGATATTTCCGGTTGGAAGCAATGATTGGACGTCCGTTTTTCCTGCTTGAAGAACAAAAATAAAATAATGGAACTTATACTGGAGGAATGAAATATGAAGTTTGGTATTTATGTTGAAATGCAAAATCCAACACAATTTGCAAAAAACCATGCACAGGTGTATCAGGAAGTTCTTGAACAAATCGAACATGCAGATAAAGCTGGTTTCTCAACATTTAACACATTAGAACATCATTGGTTCGAAGAGTTTTCTATTTCCACCAATCCGTTGGCCCTTTACTCTGCGGCTGCGCAACATACAAAAAATATTCGCTTCCGTACGTGTTCCCATGTAGTACCCCTTCATAATCCAATGGTATTTGCCGGACAACTGGCGGCTGCACAGCTTCTAACAAATAATCGGATTGAAGTCGCGTTTGGTCGCGGTCATGCATGGGTGTTTCCGAAGGCTTCCATTCCACTTGAAGAGAGCCGAGGCCGCTTCACGGAAGGGTTGGAAATTATTGAGAAAGCATTTGATGAAGAAGTGTTTTCTTATCATGGTCAGTATTATCAGGTGGATAACGTACGGGTTGTTCCCCGTGCACCTCGTCCGAAAATTTATACAGGCGGAGCAAGTAACCATAACTATGAGATGGCTGGAAAGAAGGGCTGGGGGGTACTGATTACTCCAATGCTTCCACTATCCAAAGTAAAACATCAATTGGATTTATATCGTGAAACTTGCGCGAAATATGGTCATACTCCTGATATTGTGTACGTTCAGGCTCTGTACTTAGATGAAGATGGGGAAAGAGCGAGAAAAGAAGCGAAACAATATATCATACAGTTCATGGCCGGGAACGCGGCACCTACGAAAGATATGCCTTCACCTGAAGTGTTAAAAGATAAAGATTTTGGTTTTTATGCATCCGGTGCGCTTGAATCTCTTGCGACCATTCCATACGAAAAACTTCTTGAAGAAGATTTTGTTTGGGTTGGTTCACCAGAAGAAATTAGGGAGAAAGTACAGGTGGTTGTTGAAGAATGTCCGGGATTAACAGAGATCAGTGTGCTTTGCACGTACGCAGGTCTAGAACACTGGAAAACCATTCGTACCCAACAATTGTTTAGCGAACGTATTATGTCATATTTTAAAACAGAGAAAGAATTGGAGAAAGTTTGGTAGTTTTTCTTCCTACTCTTTGCAAGGATAGATGTTCTCAACAATAGATTTAATATTTTGAATATTTTGTTTTATATATTCCTATAGAATAGCGCCAGTACCAGTGATTTTGTACTTTTTCAGATTGAGATAAGCAAAGGTGCTGGTCTATTCCTTCTTAATAGGAGGGGGACGTATGAAATTAGATGAGTATGTAAAACAGAAAAGACAAGACGCAGGCCTTCCTGAATCAGAAAAGATACAAGTATGGCTTGAGCTTGAACCAGCATTTTTATTCTGTCTCAAGGAAGAAGGCGAATCGCATGACTGACGTATTGTTCAAGGATATAGGGGCTGTTCACAACGATATTTGTACAAAGCGTCTGTCACCGGTTGAGCTTACAGATACAGTACTTAAGCACATTGAACAGTTGAATCCGGTCCTTCATGCATTTATTCATGTGCAGCATGAACAAGCGCGTGAGCGGGCTGTACAGCTAGAAAACGAACAAATGAGAGGCACCATTCGAGGGCCATTGCATGGGATTCCGATTGCAGTAAAAGATATCATTCATGTCAAAGGTACACCGACCACAGCAGGTTCTAAGATTTTAAAGGATTGGCAGCCGGATGAAGATGCAACAGTCGTTAGAAGATTAGTGGAAGCGGGAGCCATTATTGTCGGAAAAGCTAACCTTCACGAATTTGCGATGGGAGCAACGAATGAAAATCCACACTATGGTTCAGTTCGTAATCCATGGGACATAAGCAAAATCGCCGGTGGTTCCAGCGGAGGTTCGGCTGTAGCTGTTGCAACGGGGATGAGCTTTGGAGCGTTGGGCACTGATACGGCTGGTTCTGTTCGGCTTCCATCTGCGCTATGCGGCACGGTAGGGCTGAAGCCCACATATGGAAGGGTCAGTCGCCATGGCTGTCTACCGTTTAGTTGGTCATTTGATCATATTGGTCCGATGACCCGTACGGTACGGGATGCAGCTATTATGCTTGATGTTCTTGCCGGAGCCGATCCATTGGATGAAGCCTCCTCCCAAATCCCTTATAAACGCGATACAACCATATTCCACAATCTTACAGAAATCACCATTGGTGTGTGTGTGGAACATTTCTTCGAAGGCGTGGATAGCGAACTGGCGTCCTTGATGGATGAAGCATTGCTTACACTTGAAGAGCTCGGTGCCACACGTGTTGATCTACATATCCCGGGAATTGAGGAGGCGTTATGGGCCCAGCGTATGATTGCACAGGCGGAAGCATATTCGTTCCATGAACCACTGCTGAACGATTTTGGGCATCAATATAGCCCTGATGTAGCTTTCCGTTTAGAGTTTGGGCGTCAGATTTCCGCAACGGATTATCTAAAAGCTCAGCGGATACGCCGTTCCTTCATTCAACGTACACTCGATGTAATGAAAGGGGTAGATGTACTGGTTACCCCGATGAATCATAACAAGGCATTCCCGATCGGCAGTGTGACTCCCGAAGAATCTATTGCCAACATGTTTAAACTGGCAAAAGCACCACTTGTAAGTCTATTGGGGTTTCCGGCACTGGCGCTTCCGTGTGGATATACGCAAGAGAATATGCCAGTAGGTATGCAATTGGTCGGAAAGCCTTTTGCCGAGAGTCTTCTCCTTCAGGTAGGAGATTGTTATGAGCGGTTTGCTGGCTGGCCGGAGCATCTATTGAAATGTAAACTTACGACAAATTAGAAGAGGGAGTGATTCATATGCAAATTCAATCTAGAGCAGAAATGATAAAAACAAAACCTATCGATTGTTTGCATTTTATCGATGGAAAGTACGTCCCATCCAAAAATGAGAAAACATTCGTCAATATAAATCCAGCTACAGAAGAGGTAATGGGGACGGTAGCCGAAGGTGGAAAAGAAGAGATTGCTCTTGCTGTTGCTGCTGCAAAGCGTGCGTTTGAAGGATCGTGGCGACGTATGCCTGCAGGAGAGCGCGCCCGAATTATCCGACGTATCGGGGATATCATTTTAGAGCGAAAAGATGAACTGGCTGCACTTGAATCGTTCGACACAGGTAAGCCGTACGGGCTTGCAAGCAGTATCGACATTCCACGCGCGGCATACAATTTTCACTTTTTTGCCGATTATATGGCTTCGATTGGAACGGAAGCATACCAGATGGATGATGTGGCACTGAATTATGCGATCCGTCGACCACTCGGGGTCGTCGGCCTAATTAATCCATGGAATTTACCGCTATTGCTGATGACCTGGAAGCTCGCACCCTGCCTGGCTGCCGGAAACACAGCAGTTCTTAAGCCAGCAGAGTGGACCCCGATGACCGCGACACTATTAGGCGAAATCTGCAAAGAGGCTGGCGTGCCAGATGGGGTTGTGAACATTGTACACGGTTTTGGTCCTGATTCGGCGGGTGCAGCCTTGACGGAACACCCGGATGTTTGTGCAATTTCCTTTACTGGAGAAACAACAACAGGTAAGCACATTATGACGGCTGCTGCCAAAACATTGAAGCGACTATCCTATGAACTGGGGGGAAAAAATCCAAACATTATTTTCGCGGATGCTGACCTGGATGAAGTGATTGAAACAACAATAAAATCAAGTTTTATTAATCAAGGTGAGGTTTGCCTGTGCGGATCGCGCATCTATGTAGAACGTCCGCTATATGATGCATTTGTAGAAAGGTTTACAGCAAAAACAAAAGAGTTAATCGTTGGTGATCCACTGGATCCGAATACAACAGTAGGCACACTCATTAGTGAAGAACATTATAATCGTGTACGCAGTTATGTGGAGTTAGCTGTAGAAGAGGGCGGTGTTATTGAAACAGGCGGTAAGCGTCCTGAACATCTTTCTACCGGATATTATTTGGAACCGACCATTATTACCGGATTAACAAATGATTGTCGTGTTGTTCAAGAGGAAATTTTCGGCCCTGTTGTTACGATTCTTCCGTTTGATAGGGAAGAAGAGGTTATTAAGCAGGCAAACGACACGCATTACGGATTGAGTGCCACCATTTGGACAAATGATTTGCGTCGTGCCCACCGTGTAGCAGCTCAAATTGAAGCAGGTATTATCTGGGTAAACACATGGTTCCTCCGCGATTTACGTACACCGTTTGGAGGAATGAAGCAGAGCGGAATTGGACGGGAAGGCGGTATGCATAGCTTCGAGTTTTATAGTGAGCTATCAAACATTTGCATCAAATTATAAGGAAGGGGAGAAGAAAGTGAATCAGCAAATGGTAGGAATACTCGAACAGTATGCAGGGGAACTGGCGCAGGCGGAAAAGGAACGGACACCGATCGCAGCTCTTACAGAACGTTCCCCTTCCTTAACTGTTGAAGAAGCATACCGAATTCAGCTGCTAGGCATTCAAGAAAAAACAAAGGCTGGTCAGCGTATTATCGGAAAGAAAATCGGACTTACTTCACATGCAATGCAGCACCTATTGGGTGTAGACCAACCGGACTATGGCCATTTATTGGACAGTATGGCAGTGGAAAACGGCAGCACTATCATATCGAACCGTATTTTACAAGCAAAGGTCGAGGGGGAGATAGCGTTTATTCTGAAGAAAGACTTGCAAGGGCCGAATGTTACGCTGCTGGACGTTCTGCAAGCCACTGATTATGTGCTGCCGGCAATCGAGATTGTCGATAGTCGGATTGCAGATTGGAAAATCAAGCTTCCGGATACGATTGCTGATAATGCATCTTCCGGGCTGTATGTGCTGGGCGGAAAGCCAGTACGGATAGAAGATATCGATTTGGAGCTTGCAGGGATGGTACTGTATCGTAACGGACAGATGATTAATACAGGAGTGGGAGCGGCAGCGCTTGGTCATCCAGCCACTTGTGTAGCCTGGTTGGCCAATAAGCTTTCTGAATTTGGTATTGGTCTTAAGGCTGGTGAAGTCATTCTATCCGGTGCGTTATCCGCTGCCGTACCTGTCCAGCCCGGAGACCACTTTAGCGTTCGAATTGCTCATCTTGGCGAGGTTAATGTGAACTTCGCCATGGACAATGCCTGAATGAGAGGATGAGACAGTCATGCAAAAAGTAAAAGTGGCTATTCTTGGCTCAGGAAATATAGGTACGGATTTATTAATGAAGATACAGCGTTCAGACATTCTTGAACTAACGACAATGATAGGGATTGATCCGCTATCCGACGGATTACAGCGTGCTCACGAAATGGGAGTAGAAGCCATTGATACAGGGGTGGATGGATTTCTTGAACGTCCAGAATTAGCTGATATTGTATTTGACGCTACCTCAGCCAAAGCGCATGTTGTGCATGCCAAGAAGCTAAAAGCTGCAGGGAAAATCACGATTGATCTTACACCGGCTGCAATCGGTCCGTTTGTTGTACCGCCCGTGAATTTGGGTGAGCATTTGGATGAATGTAATGTCAACTTGATCACATGTGGGGGACAGGCAACCATTCCAATTGTTCATGCGATTCACCGGGTAAGCCCAGTAGCGTACGCCGAAATTGTAGCTACTATCTCAAGTCGTAGTGCGGGACCTGGAACCCGTGCAAACATTGATGAATTTACTCGTACAACTTCACGCGGTCTTGAATTGATTGGTGGTGCTAAAAAAGGCAAGGCCATTATTATTCTAAACCCGGCAGAGCCTCCAATCCTTATGCGAGATACGGTGTATGCGCTAGTCGATGAAAATTTTGTGAACGAAGACGCGATTACGAAGTCTATTTGCGACATGGTTGCTGAAGTCCAGTCGTATGTACCTGGATATAAAATGAAAGGCAAGCCTATATTTGAACGAAATAAAGTAACTGTATTTCTTCAAGTAGAAGGTATCGGAGATTATCTACCTGCTTATTCCGGTAATTTAGACATCATGACAGCCTCTGCTGTGAAAGTGGCAGAGCAATTTGCCCGTCATCTGCATGCACGTATAACCGTTTAGAAAAAGAAAAGGAGGATAGAACATGCCCGAGAAGAAGCAGATTATCTTGACGGAGGTAGCGTTGCGGGACGGCAGCCATGCCATTGCACACCAATATACGACCAAACAAGTTACAGCCATTGCCAAAGGGTTAAATGAAGCGGGAGTACCTTATATCGAAGTATCGCACGGAGATGGGCTTGCAGGTTCCTCTTTGCAGTACGGTCTTTCTCATACGAATGAAATGGAACTGATTGAAGCAGCTGTATCAGTTTGCACAACGTCCAACGTTGCTGTGTTATTGCTACCAGGTGTAGGAACAGTATCTGAATTGAAGCAAGCAGCACAGCTTGGGGCCCGAATGGCTCGGATTGCAACGCATGTAACGGAAGCGGATATATCAGCACAGCACATTACCAGTGCGAAAGAGATCGGCATGGAAGTCGTGGGATTTCTCATGATGGCCCATTCTGCCCCGACGGCAAAACTGGTGGAGCAGGCGAAGCTTATGGAATCATATGGTGCCGATGTTGTGTATGTAGTAGATTCTGCAGGCGCGCTACTTCCCCATGAAGTAAAGGATAAAATTACTGCTTTGCGTCAGCATCTATCGATAGACATTGGCTTTCACGGACATAACAATTTGTCACTTGCTATGGCAAATACTCTCGCTGCTATTGATGCCGGAGCGACACGTATTGATGGAAGCATTCGCTGCCTAGGTGCAGGTGCAGGAAATACGCAAACAGAGGTGCTGCTTGCAGTGCTTGATCGATTAGGCATATATACGGGTGTAGATTTATACAAAATGATGGACCTAGCTGAAGACGTGATTGCGCCGATTTTAACGGTACCGCAAGAAATTACACGTGACAATTTGGTGCTTGGATATGCGGGGGTATATTCTAGCTTTTTGCTTCATGCACAGCGAGCAGCACAGAAGTTTGGTGTGGATGCGCGCGATATTTTGCTTGAAATAGGACGAAGAAAAGCGGTGGGAGGACAGGAGGATATGATTGTGGATGTCGCTGCTGAACTGGCTCAAGGAAAGGAGACTTCCCATGCAAATCGCTGAGAAGAAAACCATTGCTCAATACTTGTTGGATGCGGAACGGGAACGTCGTGAAGTTGTTCGCGTTACAGTGGATTATCCGGAACTGAATGTTGAGAATGCTTATGCGGTACAGGAGGAGCTTGTCCGCATGAAATGTGAAGAAAATCTAAGTATTGTCGGACTTAAGATAGGCTTGACAAGCCGGGCGAAAATGGAACAAATGGGCGTAGAGGAGCCCATTTATGGATATTTATTTAACAACATGCTGTTGGAAAACTACGGGGAGCTCTCTTTTGGCACATGCATTCATCCAAAAGTAGAAGCAGAAATTGCCTTTATTCTAGATAAGGATATTGAGGGACCAGGGGTAACCGGAGCACAAGTATTGGCTGCGACAGAATATGTTGTTCCTGCACTGGAAATTATTGATAGTCGGTATGAAAACTTTCGATTTACTCTTCCAGATGTTATTGCGGACAATGCTTCAGCATCTCGTGTAGTGTTCGGTAATTCGCTTACACGGCCGGACCGTATCGATCTTGACCTTGTAGGTATGGTTCTCAACATTAATGGAAAAGCACGTGAGATGGCTGCAGGTGCGGCTGTACTCGGCCATCCGGCTCATGCAATTGCTGCGCTTGCTAACATGCTAGGACGAAAGGGAGAGACATTGAAAACCGGACAAATCATTTTAGCGGGTGCAGTAACTGAAGCAGTACGGATTGACATAGGAGACATTGTACAGGCGAAAATGGATGGGCTTGGCGATGTTGGTTTTACGGTGGTGGACTAATAGTTAGTTATCCATGTAAATGGACAAGAAAGGAGAACCGTATGCCGTTTATTCAAATCTCGTTAATCGCAGGACG
The DNA here is from genome assembly GCF_001274715.1 of Aneurinibacillus migulanus. Classification (GTDB taxonomy): domain Bacteria; phylum Bacillota; class Bacilli; order Aneurinibacillales; family Aneurinibacillaceae; genus Aneurinibacillus; species Aneurinibacillus migulanus. Next base: position 1,441,036 of record NZ_LGUG01000004.1, read on the forward strand.
TTCCGATGAAAAAGTTCGTGAATTAATTAAAAATGTTACAGATACGGTAGCCAAAACTTTGGAGGCACCTCATGCAAATATTCGAGTACTTGTGAGTGAGATTCCTGCCAGTCACTGGGGAATTGGCGGGGCACCAGCTTCTGAGGTAAGGAAGATACAAAAGAACTGAGGACATGACTTTCCATATGGTAAAACTTCCATCGGCGGGGGCTTCATCTCCCGCTAATGGGTAGTTGCACATAGCAGGGTCTTACTGCCCAATGGAACGGGATATTTGACAGGGGAGTGTGGTGGGAAAGAGGAGATTCGGAAAAAAGAAGAGGTTGGATGCGCCCTGCGATTCGGCAGAAGAAAAAATAAAGTTTGGTCGTAAAATTCTTGCATTAAAGCTACGAGAATACTATAACAATCCTCAAACAGATGTCGATTCTTCTTCAACGACAAATTTCAGCATATGAAAACACTTAATTGTTTTTATTAACGGAAAATTCCTATAATTATAGCAGGTTTACGAAACGATGCAGGTAATTTAAAACAAGGAGGAAGTGAAAGATGGGAGTTATACGTCTTGGACGGGTTGAACTGCGCGTAATGGACTTAGAGAGATCGGTTGATTACTATACAAGAATTATCGGATTAGAGGAAACCGGTAGGAGCGAAGGACGGGTGTATTTAAAAGCCTGGGATGAATACGATCATCACAGTATTATTTTACAGCAAGCTGATTCAGCCGGAATGGATCACTTCGGATTTAAGGTGGAACGATTAGAAGACTTAGATGAATTAGAAAAAAAAGCGGAATACTTCGGTGTCTTTACAAATCGTATTTCTTATGGAACGCGATTGGGAGAAGGGCAGGCCGTTCGGTTAGAGCTTCCTACTGGACATTTCGTCGAACTATATCATGAAATTGAACACCTAGGTACGCCTATGGGAACGTTGAATCCACATCCTTTCCCGGAACCAGAGACATTGCGAGGAATTGCACCTCATCGTCTGGATCATGTGCTCCTTACCGGTGATGATGTGGAAACAGTTACCCGGTTTTTCATAGAAGCGCTAGACTTTAGACAGAGTGAAAAAATCATGACGGTGGACGGAGAAATGATGATCGGGAGCTTTCTATTTAAAACGAATACGGCACACGATGTGGCCTTTATTAAAGGACCGGATGCCAAACTACATCATGCGGCTTTCTTTGTTGATAATTGGTACGATGTGCTGAAAGCAGCTGATATTTTAACAAGGAACGAGGTTCCAATTGAGGTTACGCCGACACGCCATGGGATTTCACGTGGGGAGACTGTGTATTTCTTCGATCCGTCAGGCAATCGCAACGAAGCTTTTGCAAACGGATACATGACGTATGCTGATTTTCCTACGATAACATGGACGGAAGATAAAATTGGCCAGGGCATCTTTTATCACCGACGTGCATTAATCGAATCATTCCAAAAGGCGTTAACCTGATGTTTACAGTAAATGTTATGGGACAGATATATATATGCCACCCTGAGGAAAATTTGCTGGAAGCGGCCAGGAAATCTCATATTCCACTACCGGTAGGATGCTGCAACGGTGGGTGCGGCATGTGCAGAATCAAAGTAGTAAAGGGAACATTTACGTTAGGTATATGCTCAAAGGCGGTATTATCGGATAGAGATAGAGAAGCAAACTACACACTTGCCTGTAAAACATACCCTAGTAGCAACATGGAAGTAACGCTCGAATCAATATAAGAAAGGAGACAGGCATATGGAGATTGCAATCATTGGCGGAGGAAACGGGGCGTATGCAGCAGCGGCAGATTTAACGGAAAAAGGACATAACGTTCGATTATGGCGCAGAAACGTGGGGGCGTTCGGTCCGCTTTTAGACACCCGGACAATGAAAGTGAAAGATATTAACGGTATAAGAGAAGTGAAGCTTTCCTTAGTAAGTGCTGATTTACAAGACGTTGTAACAGGAGCACGCCTGCTTGTGATCCCTCTTCCAGCTACCGCACAGGCTTCAATAGCTAAAGAACTGGCACCATATCTGCAAAATGGCCAGGTAATTTACCTTCCGCCAGGCACTTTCGGCAGCTACCTTATGTCAAATGTTCTGCATGAGGTTGGTTGCACAGCTGAAGTCACCTTTGCAGAAACGGGAACCCTACCATATCTTGCTAGAAAGCATAGCGATGATACTGTCTCCATTTCTGGAAGAGCCACCCGTCTTCCTACGGGAGTGTTTCCGAGTTCGCGTTCTGCATATGCCTTTTCCATACTGAAGGAAGCTTTTTTATCAATTGAGCCGATCCAGGATGCACTGGATGGTGCACTGATGAATGCAGGTCCAATTATTCATCCTCCGCTTATTCTTATGAATGCAGGAGCGATCGAGCACTTTGACCGATGGGACATTCATGGTGAAGGAACACAGCCGGCAATCCGACGCGTGCATCACGCATTGGATGCAGAACGAATCGCCATTCGAGAGAAGCTTGGCTACCAAGCTCCGCATTTTCCGCTTGCAGATCACTACAATACGACGGAAGGTGAAGAATGGATGTACGGCCTGGCTGCCCACGAGAAACTAGTCGACAGCGCAGACTGGCATGAATCTCTCGATTTGTATACTCATCGTTATATGAGGGAAGACATTGCGTGCGGTCTTGCATTGCTCGTTTCTCTGGCTGAATGGGCAGGTGTAAAGGCACCGGTCGCATCCGGACTGCTCGCGATTGCCTCGGCGGTTATCCGTGAGGATTTGCGCCTGATGGGGCGTACGCTGGAGAACCTGAAATTACAGCACTTATCCATTAAAGAGATGAAAGTCATGCTAGAACAAGGAATTGAGGTTACGGCATGACGGTGAAAAAACAAGCAATCGGCATTGTTGGTGCTGGAAGAATGGGGATAGGGATTGCTCAAGTCTTCGCATATAGGGGATACAATGTGGCGTTAGTGGACATTAAGGACCGTACCTTTGCAGAAACGGAGCGGGTACTTGATCAAGCGGAGAAACAGATTAAAGCTCATCTATCCTTTCTATTATCTGTGCCGACTCTCCCTTCTTTTTCGGTAAAAAAAGTGCTAAGTCGTATTGTATATTATGGTGCTTCTCAATTAGAAGAAGCACTGCAAAATGCAGACGTTATATTTGAAGCAGTACCGGAAGTGCTGGATGTAAAAAGAGCCGCTTTTCACAGGATAAATACGGCAGTACGTCCGGATGCTTTGATTGCATCTACGACTTCTTCCTTTCTGGTAGATACATTGGCCGAGTATGTTATACACCCTGCGCGTTTTATGAATACACACTGGCTGAATCCGGCATATCTCATTCCGCTTGTGGAGGTAAGTCCAGGCAAGGAAACTGATTCTATGGCTATAGATTACATGATGACACTTCTTACGGAAACGGGCAAAGTACCTGTGAGGTGTGCGGCTTCGCCTGGTTTTATCGTACCGCGTATTCAGGCCCTAGCGATGAACGAGGCAGCACGCCTGGTAGAAGAAGGTGTTGCTTCGCCTGAAGATATAGACAAAGCATCACGCATCGGTTTCGGCCTGCGTTTTGCTGTCCTTGGACTGCTGGAGTTCATCGATTGGGGAGGAGGGGATATTCTTTATTACGCAAGTAATTATTTAAAAGAAGAGCTTGAGGCTGAGCGTTATGCACCACCCGATATCATTATGGAACATATGAACAGAGGGAAGACCGGATTGAAATCAGGAAAAGGATTTTATGATTTTTCGCAGCGTGATGTATCTGAATACCAAAGGGAAACGCTGGAAAAGTTTGTTGATTTGCTGCACCATCTACGGCTTATGGCGTTGCCTGCTGATGCAATGGAAAAGACAGTAACGTAAAACAGAAAAAAGGGTGGTACATTGTGAGCACGATCGAAAACGAAGTGGTAAAAAACAGGAAGATAGGAAGAAAAGCAGCCGTAGCCGCTACTGTTGGAACAGTTATCGAGTGGTATGATTTTTTCCTATATGCCACAGCTTCAGCTTTAATTTTTCCAAAGCTCTTTTTTCCAGCATCTGACCCGTATATTGGGGCATTGCAATCGTTCGGTACATTTGCCGTCGGCTTTTTGGCTCGTCCGGTTGGGGCGGCGATTTTTGGACATTATGGTGACCGTATAGGACGCAAAACAGCCCTTGTTCTCACCATGTTTCTTATGGGGATCAGTAGCTTGATTATTGGACTTTTGCCTACCTATCAGAGCGTAGGCATGTGGGCGCCGATTTTACTTGTATTGTTGCGTTTAATCCAGGGCATCGGTGTCGGGGGAGAATGGGGGGGCTCTGTCCTCCTATCGATGGAATGGGGAGACAAGAAAAGACAGGCATTGATGGGAAGTTGGCCACAGATGGGGGTTTCGGCTGGTCTTTTATTAGCTTCGATTATGATTTCACTATTCATGTACATCTCGGGAGACGGTTTCTTCACATGGGGCTGGCGCATTCCGTTCATCCTTAGTGTTGTGCTTTTGATTGTGGGGTATATTATTCGAGCAAAAATACCGGAGACTCCATCCTTCCGTAAAGTGCAAGAGCAGCAGAAGGTATCACGTATGCCTGTCATGGAAGTACTGAAGAATTATCCGCGGGCGGTGTTACTGGCAGCGTTAGTACGGCTATCTGAAAATGGTCCTTTTTATGTGTATACAGTGTTCATTATCAATTTCGGTATGGAAATGTTTAAAATGGATAAAGCCTTTTTTGTAAATGCTAACACGGTGGGAAGTTTGGTAATGGTCTTTGGGATTCCTTTCTTCGGTTATCTGTCCGACCGGATTGGTATTAGACGTATGTACTTAATCGGCGTAGCGACGACCTTTGCCTGGGCATTTGCATATGTAGGACTAATCAGTACAGGTATCCCAATTGCCTTGTTCCTAGCCACAGTCTTGTCCATGATCCCACACAGCATGCAGGTAGGCCCACAGGGAGCAATGCTGGCGCATTGTTTTCCTCCCCGTTTGCGTTACAGCGGCTTATCATTAGGTACACAGTTTGGCGCCATTATCGCAGGTGGGTTTGCTCCATTAATCTGTATGTATTTATGGCACACACTAGGGACAGCTTATGCTATCAGCTTTTATATTGCAGGAGCAGCAGTAATCACCTTCTGTGCAACACTGTTGCTCAGAAATTACACGGAGACTGCTTCGTTAGACAACGTAGAAGAAAAGAAAGAGAGCAAAGAAGTGTTGTCTGTATAATATGTATGTCGGGGCCGGGATTACTAATAAATTCCGGTTTCTTTCTATCCAGCTTGCGAATGTACTACATCATTCTGAATATGAGGTCGGCGTTATCCCCCAGCCAATATCATGAAAAAGTTGGAGGATTAGAATAAGACTACTAACAGGAGCCCAAAAATACGAAACGTTCAAAAGGATAAGAATACAAAGGCCGATAATGAGAGGCATTCTTCTCCCAAACGTATCAAACATGTAGCAAGACTTGCTTGTAAGTCACTCCTGCCTATTTGTTAAAGTCGGGATTAACATTTGAAACCCTTGATATACAGATTTTATTATATGTAGGGAATGTATAGCTATCAAATTAATCGTATGTAGGGGTGTTGTTATAATTAGTCAATTGTGATATGATGTCCTCGTAAGTCACATAATGTTAACACGGGAGCTTGGAGAACCAGGCTGAGAGGATAACTAATCTGTTATCGACCGTTGAACCTGAACTGGATAATGCCAGCGGAGGGATAAACGCTACTTCATGTTTATACTACATGAGATACGTGTATCTAAAGCTGCATTTTTATGCGGCTTTCTTTATTATACGTATCCCCCTTCGGTCTCCTTATCAGGTTCGAAACATTTTAAATTTTCGAAATGGGAGGCTTTATTTATGACCAAATCCATTGAAACGACCGTATCCATTCCCCATGTGCAAACATTCCCAGGCAGCAGAAAGGTATACATCGAAGGTTCCAGGCCTGATATTCAGGTTCCGATGCGGGAAATTGAGCTGCATGAATCAACCGGAAGCTTTGGAACAGAGAAGAATGACCCGGTTCGCGTCTATGATACGAGCGGTGTTTATACCGACCCTAATTATTCGGTAGATATTCGTGAAGGTATTCCTGCTCTTCGTCGCCAATGGATTCTAGAGCGGGGAGATGTAGAGGAGTATGAAGGACGTAAAGTAAAGCCGGAAGACAACGGGATGAAAGAAGAACAGGCTGGTACAAACCAAGAGATTTTTCCCGGATTGAAACGCCGTCCCCTGCGGGCAAAAAAAGGAGAGAATGTAACCCAGCTTCATTATGCGCGTAAAGGCATAATTACCCCGGAGATGGAGTATATCGCGATTCGTGAAGGCGTACAGCCTGAATTCGTCCGCAAGGAAATTGCGGAAGGGCGAGCCATTATTCCATCCAATATTAATCATCCGGAGAGTGAGCCTATGATTATCGGGCGCAACTTCCATGTGAAGATTAATGCGAATATTGGGAATTCAGCAGTCACTTCTTCGATTTCCGAGGAAGTGGAAAAAATGACCTGGGCGATTCGCTGGGGTGCCGATACGATTATGGATTTATCTACAGGAAAAAATATACACACGACCCGTGAATGGATTATTCGGAATTCCCCTGTTCCTGTCGGTACCGTGCCAATTTATCAGGCGCTGGAAAAAGTAAATGGAGTGGCGGAAGACTTAACCTGGGAAGTGTATAGAGATACATTAATCGAACAAGCTGAGCAAGGCGTAGATTACTTTACAATTCATGCGGGTGTTCTCCTGCGTTACATTCCGCTTACAAGCAATCGGGTTACAGGTATTGTCTCCCGTGGCGGTTCTATTCTAGCAGCATGGTGCTTAGCCCATCATCAAGAGAACTTTCTTTATACGCATTTTGAAGAAATCTGCGAAATCATGAAAACATATGATGTCGCTTTTTCTCTCGGAGATGGTCTGCGTCCGGGCTCGATTGCAGATGCGAATGACGAGGCGCAGTTTGCGGAACTGGAAACGCTAGGTGAACTGACACGCATTGCATGGGCGCACGATGTACAGGTGATGATTGAAGGACCTGGTCATGTGCCGATGCACAAAATTAAAGAAAATATGGATAAGCAACTGGACATTTGTCAGGAAGCTCCATTCTATACATTGGGGCCTCTGACAACCGATATTGCACCAGGATATGACCATATCACTTCAGCGATTGGTGCAGCAATGATTGGCTGGTTTGGAACAGCCATGCTCTGTTATGTCACTCCTAAAGAGCATCTCGGATTGCCTACTAAAGAAGATGTAAGGGATGGAATCATTACCTATAAAATCGCAGCACATGCAGCGGATTTGGCTAAGGGCCACCCAGGGGCACAAATTCGTGATGATGCGATTTCTAAGGCAAGGTTTGAATTCCGCTGGCGTGACCAGTTTAACCTATCGCTTGATCCGGAGCGCGCTATGGAATATCATGACGAAACTCTTCCGGCTGAAGGGGCAAAAACTGCACATTTCTGCTCGATGTGTGGACCGAAATTCTGTAGTATGAAAATCACCCATGAGATCCGGGAATATGCGAACAATAAGGGATTGGCTGATAAGGATGCATTGGAGAGAGGACTTAAAGAAAAGGCAAAAGAGTTTAAAGAAGGCGGCAGTCATATTTATCGGTGAAACGATAAGGAGGTATGCCAATGATGACGAACAAAGCAAGCCGGATTATAGGTGAAATCAAACAATTAGAAGCCAAAATCGCATCTTTAAAATCGGAGTTAGTACAGCTGCAGACAAGCTGCGAGCACGTTTACAAAAGCGATTTTTTGATGAAAACGTGTACGAGATGCATGAAGGCGGAAAGTCAATATTATTGACAGATTGGCTTACGCAGCAGTAGATTTGAAAAAATCCGTACGATAAAAAGGAGTCCGTAAGGGCTCTTTTTTTATATGGAAGATACATCTTTTTATATTTAATTATATATTGTTATATCTAATTATATTTATTTATAATTAGATATAATTGTATTTGGCAAGTAAGTAATCTAATGGAAGGAGGATATGAGTAAAAAATTTCACTAGGAATTCATATTTATAAAAAATGTAATGATAGAGGAAGGAAAGAATATGAAGTTTATATTTGATCTTGATGGAACGATTTGTTTTAAAGGACAGCCCGTGTCTAAAAATATTCTTGATTATCTGGAGCGCCTACAGTCTCTTGGCCATTTAGTGGGATTCGCTTCGGCCAGACCATGCCGTGATATGCTTCCTGTTTTAGATAAAAGATTTCGCCATAATCTTCTTATTGGAGCCAATGGTGCAATGACTTACTATCAGGGGGAATTAACGTATATAAATTACATACCAATGAAACGGGCTAATGAAATTTTAGCCATTCTTGAGGAATTCAAAGCATCATACTTAATTGATGATCAATGGGATTACGCCTATAACTTTGAAGATAGCCATCCATTTCTTGAAAATATCGATGCGTTAAACATCTCTAAAAGAGTAACAACTTCTGACCTTAAATATATTGTAAAGATACTTGTTTTATCTTGCGATCGGTTTGAAGAGTTGTCTCGGAAATTGAGGGAACTTAAAGTAACGATTCACTATCACTCATCTGAAGGGACACTTGATATTACAAACAAGGGTACGAGTAAAATGGAAGCGCTCCGCCGATTTGGTATTGGACAGGGCGAATTTACGTGCTTTGGTAATGATATGAATGATATTTCCATGTTTAAGGAAGCTCATTATTCAGTAGCAATCGGAAGTTTTCCGGGTTTAACCGACATTGCAAAGTATTGCATTCATATCGACGACAATATTGAAAAATGTATTATTGAGGAGCTGCAAAAAATAAGCAGGCCCGTAATTGAAAGGTAGAGCCTGTCATAAGGGGTATGGGATAGTGAAGGAGTAAATAGAGCCTGAACATACAGGACAGGCTCTATTTACTATGTATATGTACAGGAGTTATGAGTCAATCTCTACCACCTGAACGGAAAGGTGAATGCCAGGTTATTGTAAAAACCATGCTTGATTCAGCAAGGTGATACCTTTGACGATTTCCTCTTCCGTTAGTCCGCCAAAGCCTAAAAGAATTATAGATTTCCTGCTTTTGTCTGGATGAATCCAATATTTCGATGTGGGGTATACCTTCACTCCGATGTGCTTAGCTGCTTCAATTAGCTGTTCCTCAGTTATAGAACGTTGAATTTCCACTAAAATATGCAACCCTGAATTCTTCCCAATGATCCGCACCCGATCTCCCATAATGTTTTCAATAGTAGATAACAATATAGCATGCTTCTTTTGATAAATCTTCCGTACTTTCCGAAGATGGCGTTCCCAATAACCATTCCGCATGAATAATTCCAAGGTCATCTGATGGATTTTTGAAACGGGTTGTTCATATATCGCAAAATCGCTTTGGTACCGTTCCAGCAATCGCGGCGGCAGTACCATGTAACTTAAACGGATAGAAGGAAGAAGCGATTTTGAGAATGTGCCCAGATATACCACTCTCCCATTTGAGTCCAATCCTTGTAAGGCAGGGATCGGTTTAGTGTAATACTTGAATTCCCCGTCGTAATCATCCTCTATAATCATACCATCATGTTCTTCTGCCCATTGTAGTATTTGCATGCGCTTAGAGATGGACATCACCATCCCACAAGGAAATTGGTGGGATGGAGTAACATATACAATACGGGCTTTGCTTTGTTTTAATTTTTGTAAATGAATGCCGTCTTGTTCGAGAGGGATCGGCTGTACCTGAAACCGATGGTTGTTGAAAATGGCTCGGGCGCCATCATAGCCGGGGTTTTCCATAGCGATAGCTTGTCCATCGATCCCGATTAATTGGGATAGTAAAATAAGCAGCTGCTGAATACCAGCGCCAATAATAATTTGTTCAGCCGAACAGGAAACGCCTCTGGATTGGTATAAGTAATGAGCAATCTCTCTTCGAAGCTCTAGTTCCCCTTGTTGTTCTCCGTACTGTAACACTTCCGTTTGCTTTGTACGAAAGATTTCGTTCGATAATGTACGCCATAGAGAGAGCGGAAAGCTTTTTTGATCGATATTGCCATGACGAAAATCATAGAGATATTCGGTGTGACGCTGTGTTACATTGATAGATTCTTGCCTGATAGAGAAAAGAGGAGACCCAGACATGGACACATCCTTTTCGAATTCTGTAACGAATACCCCGACTCGTGAGCGATTTTCAACATATCCTTCTGCAAGTAATTGTTGGTAGGCTAATTCTATAGTATTCCGGCCTACATGCAGATAGGCGGCTAACTTTCGAATGGACGGAAGGCGAGTACCGGAAGGGATGTTTCCTTTCATAATTTCAGTTTTTATGTACCGATAAATTTGCACATATTTTGCTTCGTTTACTTTCTCGTCTATATACGGTGTGATTTCGAACATGATTTCCTTCTTTCCTGTCCCGGTATAAATCGATAAAATTGTAACGTTTAAACAAGACAGATAATATTTATATAAGTTATGGTTAATATTTTGACATGGTAGCGTGGTTGGAAGTAGGAGAGATGGAGAAAGAAGAGGGTGGATATGCCCTGCGCCTCGGCAGAAAAAGGCGGACGTGTCTTTTTCCAACCTCTGATTTTTTCATTCTTTTCTTATCTCTTACCACAAGAATTTGTCGATGTATCAAATCAGATGTATATAATTCAAAAGGCGAAACGAACATTCCTGGAATATACGCAGTTCGATGTCGAAGGCCTTTTAATCGGATTCAACCGGTTAACAGGATATAAGAAAAATTCGCGGGTGTGCCACGCGCTTCACAAGCAAGAAGGAAAAGTTGGCTGGTGCCAAGCTATGGCGCAGGCAATCACCTTAGTTGTCCTTATTCAGATCTGCTGTGCAAGCAACGTTTGGTACACACCTCGTGAGTTTTTCAAGTGATACAATCGGAGGAAAGCGTATCACTTTATTCAATGCGTTCTTTTTATGATAATGTGCAATACTTGCGAATGAGTCGATACGCCTTCGTTTGACTTACTTTTAGAACGTCCGCCACTTTTCGAGAACTTTTCAGGTTTTCGTATAGTTCAGTTACTAATTTTTTTTCCACTTCCTCCATTGCTGCCTCAAGAGAAGAGGGAAATGCTTGGGATACGGATGCTTTGGCAACAGGATTGAAATGTTCCATTAAATTTTGTACATCGATGAGATGGTCAGCTGCGACGACCAATTTTTCTATGAGGTTTTCTAATTGACGGATGTTGCCCGGCCATGAATATGTCTCAAGCAAATGTAAGGCTTCCTCGGTTATTTTACAGGAGATTCCGAATCTGGAGCTGTTTTTCAGCAAAAAGAAAGTAGCCAGGGGAATGATATCTCGAAGAGAGGGGACCTTGATATCTATGACATTGAGCCGATAATATAAATCTTCACGGAGTTGTTTTTTTATTACCATCTCATACAAGTCCCGATTTGTAGCGGCGATAATACGGACATTCACTTTTTTCGGTTTTATTTCCCCGAGAGGGATGTATTCTTGATGCTGAATGACGTGAAGCAGCTTCGCTTGCATCTGTAACGGAAGTTCGCCGATTTCATCAAGAAACAATGTCCCATGGTTCGCGGCCTCAATCAATCCGATTTTGCCGTGTTTCAATGCACCGGTAAATGCGCCAACAGAATAACCAAATAGTTCTGATTCCAGCAGACTCTCCGGAATTGAAGCACAGTTAATCGTCAAAAACGGTCGTTGTTTTCGAGAACTTAAATTGTGGATATATTGAGCCAATACGCTTTTTCCCGTTCCCGATTCTCCTAGAATAAGTACGGTTGAGTCTACGTTAGAAATTTTTTGGCACAGTTGCAGCACACGTTGCATTGTTCCATTGCTGGAAGTAAAGAGGGGATCCCGTCCACTTTGTAATATGGGCGATTGAATATTGTTCATGTACGTAATCACACCTTCTTTAATGAACTATTGAGTCTGATGGACTTCAGCAGGGAGACTTTCCGCCACATTAAGCACAATGACCCCTATAATGACCAAAAGAATGCCAATAATACGCGGAAGGCTAACGGACTCGTGCCACAGAATGACTCCGACGATGACTGTAATTGCCGTGCCCAGTCCAGACCAGATAGCGTAAGCGGTACCAAGAGAAAAGGATTTCAATGCCAGAGAAAGTAAATAAAAAGAACAAAAATACCCTATCACCGTAACCAGGCTGGGAATCAACTTGGTAAAGCCATATGACATCTTCAGTGAGGTAGTGGCGATGACTTCGAATAAAATAGCGCCCAGTAGAACAAGCATCTTCATCTCCATTCCCCCTTGGATAGTTGCAACAAAATGTTTAATACGCGTTCCCGCAAGTCTTTATCAGTTAAGGGAGCGAGACCGAACATGTCGGCGAACCATAGACCATCGGAGGCCAGTCTGCAAATTGTAGCGATGGCCGGGTCTATTCCATCCTCCTCCATATTTTTTTGCCATTCTTGATAGAAGTTCTGGGCAGGTTGTAGGAGTTTAGGGGAATTAACCAATGCGGCAAGCAATCCCACACTGATTTGTAACTCCTGTTCCTCGTTTTCTTCGCTATGGAATGTAGTTCGTACGTAAGCGTGTGCCCAGCGACCGGGCTTCTCTTGGCTTTCCCGTATATCATCAAGCATTCTGTGATTGAATCGTCCGAATAAATCTTCGATTAGGCCCATGATGAGCGCATTTTTTGTCGGAAAGTGATAGAGTAGTCCACCTTTGCTGATGTTGGCCCTGTTGGCAACTGCATGTAGCGTTAACTGCCCGACACCCTTTTCCGTAATAAGGGAGTATGCTGATTGCAGAATCAGTTGACGTGTTGGCGCTTTTGTAAGATTCAACTATTATCACCGTACCTTTGTATTTATCTTTCACATTTAGTATACCGTCCGGACTGTAAAATTGTCAATTTATAATAAAAATTCTTTCTATTTTGACTCAGGTGAGTTTTTTATGAAACATCAACCATGAAACGGACATAGACTCTTTTGCCCCACATATTAAGGAAAAGACTCGACAAAACGTGAAATGAAAAAACTGGCACTCTTTTTGCTCAGTTAACGAAATGAACGTTCACATTTAAAAAAAGTCAAGGAGGAACGAGAGAATGAGTCAAAAAAGTATGACGTATCATCATCGCTATCAACAAGAGGTCGATCGTTCTTATACGCTCCCATCTTATTTCTACACGGACCCGCAAATTTTTGAAGAAGAGAAAAATACAGTTTTTTATAAAAATTGGTTTTATGTAGGACATATTGAAAAGGTTGCGGAACCAGGGGATTACTTCACGTTTCAATTGTTTGATCAAAATCTTTTCGTTATGAGAGGGAACAATAGCATCATCCGTGCGTTTTACAATGTTTGTCCGCACCGTGGTCACGAATTGCTGAAGGGGGAAGGGAAGAAATCTATTATTTCCTGTCCGTATCATGCATGGACTTTTCATACGGATGGTCAATTCAATAACGGTCGTGCCGTTAACCAGTTGAAAGACTTTAGTCGCGATGAGGCATGCTTACGGCAGGTGAGGGTTGAGCAGTTCGCAAACTTCCTGTTTTTAAATCTTGATCCACATGCACCGTCCATGCAGGAAATGATGCCCGGTTTGGAAGAAGATATTCGTCAGCGCATACCGGAACTTAATAAATTAACACTGGCTCATCGAACGACTTATAAAATCGAGGGGAACTGGAAGAACGTCTGGGATAACTATTTGGAATGTCATCACTGTGCCATCGCTCATCCACAATTAGTTGAACTTATAGATATGAGCAGCTATAAGGTGCAAAACTTTGACTATTATTGCATGCAAACGGGATGTGGGCGGCATGCTCTTCGCTTCCATTTTTATTGCCATTACTGTTACGGGGAATATTGTGGGAGGAAGTGCAGCTCAGCTTAGCACGTCACGTCTACTATTCGCGATGGGACGAGACAATGTGATTCCTAGAAAGTTTTTCGGCTATGTTCATCCACGCACCGGAGTACCTATATTCAACGTGATTTTAAGCGGGGTATTTTCGCTGTCGGCTTTATTTTTCGATTTGGAGACAGCGATCTCATTTTTTAGTTTTGGCGCGTTTACTGCGTTTACATTTGTTAATTTATCAGTCATCGCGTACTATATTGTGAAAAAAAGACTGCACACACCGAAAGCGATTATACTGTACCTGATATTTCCAATCATTGCCCTAAGCTTTATTGGAATGCTTTGGTACAATATGGATAGTAAAGCGCTTGCACTTGGGATTATGTGGAATGGTATAGGGTTTGGTTATTTGTTGTATTTGACGAAAGCATTCCGGGAAAAGCCGCCACAGTTTATTTTTGAAGAGAGGGTTGACAAAGCCCTCTCTTCTCATGCTGTTGATGATTCCATCCCTACACTGTAATCGTCTCACCCAGAACTTTCTTAAACTCTTCTGTAAGCAGAGGAACGACTTCAAACAGGTCACCAACAATACCGTAGTCCGCAATCTGGAAAATCGGCGCTTCCGGGTCTTTGTTAATCGCGACAATAACCTTGGAGCTGGACATGCCCGCCAGATGCTGGATTGCGCCCGAGATACCTGCCGCAATGTACAGATCAGGTGTGACTACTTTCCCGGTCTGGCCGATTTGTAAGGAGTAATCGCAGTATTCGGCATCGCATGCGCCACGAGATGCGCCAACTGCACCACCCAATACGTCTGCCAGCTCTTGCAGCGGTTTGAACCCTTCCGCCGACTTCACGCCACGGCCACCGGATATGACGACTTTCGCCTCCGACAAGTCCACGCCGCCTGCCGTTTTGCGTACGATATCCTTTACGATCGTGCGCAGGTCTTTGATCNATTATTCGGCTGTGGCAAACACGGTACCGTTCGTTACAGTCTTCTTCTCAAACGCTTTCCCCGCATAAATCGGGCGGGTGAACACGACCTTGCCGCCTTCTACCTGTACATCGATCGCATCCGATACGAGGCCAAGGCCAAGGCGAGCGGCAATGCGCGGTGCCAAGTCTTTTCCGATCGCTGTATGTGGCATGAGAATGGCATCCGGCTGAACGTCTTCAATGACCTGACGCAAGGCCTGGAAATACGCATCTGTCGTATACGTATCCAGCTCTTTGTTTGCAACCGCATAAACTTTTACGGCTCCATATTTCCCCAGCTCAGCCACATAGTTGGCCGCATCGCTGCCGAAGGTTACCGCGACGATGTCGCCGCCTTCCGAGATGCGTTGCGCTGCTGTCAGCGCCTCAAAGGATACGTTCCGTAAGCTTTTGTCTCTTGCTTCTGCTACTACCAATACTTTTTTGCTCATATCGCTCGTCCCCCTCTGACCTTAGATTACTTTCGCTTCGTTGCGAAGAAGCTGTACCAGTTCTTTCACTTGATCCTGCACATCGCCGCTCAATATACGACCCGCTTCTTTTTTCGGCGGCAGGAAGGTTTCAATGACGCTCGTCTTCGCCGCAACCTCTCCGTCGATGTTCAAGTCATCTACCGTGAGACGTTCCATCGGTTTTTTCTTCGCTTTCATGATGCCTGGCAACGAAGGATACCGTGGTTCATTCAAGCCTTGCTGTGCTGTAACCAACACGGGCAGGGATACTTCGATCGTCTCGATGTCCCCTTCTACATCGCGCTCGATGGTCGCTTTTCCGCCATCCACGGTAAGTTTGGTAATGGTGGTTACCTGTGCGATGTTCAGCTCTTCCGCCAGGCGAGGGCCCACTTGACCGGACCCGTTATCCACCGCCATGTTTCCGCCAAGGATAATATCGTATTCGCGGTCCTTGATAACGGCGGCTAGAATTTTAGCGATACTGTATTCATCCGTCTCGATGTCTTCATCATCGACGATGACAGCTTTGTCTGCACCCATAGCAAGTGCGGTCCGCAGCGCGCTCTCGGCACGTTCCGGTCCGACCGTAATAACGGTGACTTCGCCGCCGTGCTCGTCGCGTAGCGTAATCGCTTCTTCCACTGCGTACTCATCGTACGGATTCATGATGAATTCGACCCCATCTTCGCTGACCGCGTCATTTTCGAGCACGATTTTCTCTTCCGTATCAAACGTTTGTTTGATGAGAACTAAAATATTCATTGTATCCCTTTCCTCCTATACGTGCGTTCTAGGTAGTGCTGTGCCAATATTGAGGGCCGACATCATTCCTTCATAGGTTGCCTCTTCGAGAGTTCGGGGTGCAAGGCAGTCTCCAATCTGACGGACGACCGGTGCCAAGCCTTTCACCTGCTCATACAGTTCGATGTTAGGAACACGTCCCAGTGATAAGACAACGGTATCCCAGTCTGTTAGTTCGTCCTTATCGTACGTAAACAAATTACGGATAATCACACGGCCATCATGGATGCCGCCAAAATCATAATGAGGACGAAGTTGCACCTTCAACTGATAGAGTTTCTTCAAATACTCATTGCGAAGATATTGATGGACCTCCTGTCCGATATGAAGTTTGGCAGATAGCAACGTAACGTTGTGTCCTTTTTCCGCTAGGAATATAGCGGCTTCTATTCCAGGCCAATCGCCTGCAAAATCAAATACTACTACACGATGGCCTATCGTCATGGTACGACCGCTAAAAAGAGTATCAACCGTTATCACGCGAGAATCATTCATTCCTTCTGTATGCGGAAGATAAGGTCTGGAACCTACGGCACATATAATCGCATCAGGTTGTAGCTCAGATATATTTTCAGGGGTGATTTTATGCTCCAACCGGAGAGTTACGTTGCTTTGCGCCAGCTTACGCGAATAGTTATCCAGCATTGTTTCCGCTAGTTCCTGGCGCATAGGAGCCCGTCGCATCGTCCGCAACAAGCCGCCAATTGTATCGCTTTGATCGACAAGGGTAACTTCGTGTCCCTGCGCATCAGCAGTCAGTGCAGCCTGCAACCCGGCAGGTCCTGATCCTACGACGAGTACACGCTGTTTCGTCTTTGGACGTTGGATAAGCGGCAGCAACTGAGCTTCCCGACCTGTCACCGGATTTTGCACGCACCCGATAGTAAGGCCTTTATGATAATGACCAATACAGGCTTGCAGACAGCCCAAGCAAGCATCAATCGATTGAAGTTCTTCCCGCATCGCTTTGTTTGGCATTTCCGGATCAATAATCAAAGCCCGGGTCATTCCCACTACATCTGCCTTTCCACTGGCTACAATTTGTTCCGCTTCTACAGGATCGACAATCCGTGATCCAATAAAGACAGGAACGGCACCGGCCATCCTAAGCTTAAATCCGTGTGGAGAGAGATAGGCGTGCTTCATAGGGGATGGCGGGGCAATATGGGTTGAGCCGGCATATGTGCTTGAGTCACCTGCTGTAACATTAATAAAATCAACGCGTACTTTGTCTACCAGATATTCAACGATGTTCACGGCATCGGCTACGGTCGTACCGTCCATAGTCATCTCGTCTGAGCTCATTCGGATTCCTACTGTATAATCTTCTCCTACTGCCTGCCATACACGTTCTAGAATTTCGAGAATAAAGCGCATACGATTTTCGAAAGAGCCGCCGTATTGATCCGTACGGTGATTAGTATGACTAGACCAGAACTGTGCTGGAAGGTAGCCATGGGAGCAACAGATTTCTACTCCGTCGAGCCCGGCCTCTTTGGCTAACATGGCTGACCTGGCAAATCCGTCGATAACCTGCTCGATTTCCTCCAAACTCATTGGCTTAGGCATGGCACCGAACCGTAAACTTGGTTCTGCCGAAGGAGCCCATGCTGCGTTTCGGTAATCGCTTGATACTACTTCTCTCCCCCCATGAAATAGTTGAGCGAATACTTTTGTTCCATAATGATGCAATTGCTCGGCAATTTCAGAGTAAGCAGGTACCACATTAGCATCGTATCCGGCAATGGTATGAGTGGTCAGCATGCCTGATGTGTGAACGGCAGCCGCTTCCAGTACGATGAGTCCGACTCCTCCTTTAGCGCGAGCTACATGATAGGCTGTCATGTCGGATGTAGGAATGCCGTTTATCACATGATTGGTTTGATGTGCTGTACTTAGAATCCTGTTCTTTAACTCCGTATTTCCAATCGTAATTTTTTTGAATAAATGTTTGAAATGCGTCATTATCATTTCACTCCTCTTCCTATGTTTGAAACAATGTCCTGGCTGTTCATTTTTTAATTAAAAGCAACTACCATGCCATTCTTTGCAAAAAGAGGTAGATACATGATAAAGACAGGATGTAGAAAGGCTGTACTCTGTAAATATATCTAAATATTTTGTTAAATCAAATGTATATTGTATAATAAACGCAACTTTATGATGCATAAAAGGTTCAAATGAAAAGAAAGAAGTCGTTGTAGGATATGTATAAATGCTTGAAAATAAGGAATTGTAGGTGGTTGTCGAGGTTGATTTCTCAAGCTTATCAGCAATAATTTTTTGATGCAAAATGTGTTCGTGATGTTGCGAAATGTGTTCAATTTATTAGTGTATTATAGATTGTTTAGGATAAGTGCGGAAAAGAGGTGTGAATTGATTGTGGCATGATTATTGCCTTATGAATCATTACTGCTTCTAAAATGTAAACGAGGTGATCGGTATGCATATAGAACAAAAAAATGAAGCTCTCACTGTATTTTCAGATAGCAATGTAGCAGAAGTAAAAGGTTTGTTGACGCTCAAATCATGCCCTATTCTTGTTGTGAATGATTCGTTGCAAGTCATAGGAATATTGGACGAGCCGCTTTTCTGGAAAAAAATCGCCAGGGGAGGGTGTGAAAAGCCGCTGGGATACTATTTGAATTATCGCTTTCATATAACCGAATCCATATTGGAATTGAGTGAAGAAGATAGTGAGAAATACGATTATTTTGTTGTAGAAGGCAATAAGCAATATACGTGCTATACATCATTTGAAGTAAAGGATTATCAAAATCAGCAAAAGATAAGCAGCTTATTGAAGTTGAATCATTCATTGCGCGAAGAGTTGGAAAGTTCACGAAAACAAAACAAGGAATTGCTGCAAATTTTACATTCCAACTATGATGAAATCTATGTAACGGATGCTGAAGGAAATACATTGTTCGTGAGTGAGTCGTGCAAGCGATTCACGGGTCTTCCCCCAGAAGCGTATGTAAACAAAAATATTAAAGAGTTGGTGGAAAAAGGGCTTATCGTCAACTCCGTTACACTAAAAACGATGAAAACGAAGACGGTTCAATCTGCTGAACAAGCATATCCAAACGGAAAAACCGTCTTTACTACAGCAAAACCTATTTTTGATGAAGAAGGGAAACTGTATCGAATTATCTCCAATGCCCGGGATATTTCTGAGTTGGTCGAGATGCGAAATAAGCTTGTCCGGGCGAATTCGCTTATTCATGATTCGGAGAGCAGGAATCCATACGCTGAAAAAACTGTTTTTTTCAATCGACTCATTACGCAGTCGGAAAATATGATATCGGTCATTGAGATGGCAGAGAAGGTGGCTCCTATGGACTCTTCCATCTTTATACATGGCGAATCGGGAGTAGGGAAAGGAGTATTAGCGAAAATCATACACGAATTAAGTCCGAGAAAAAATAAAAACTTTGTACAGGTTAATTGCGGAGCCATTCCTTCAAATCTATTGGAGTCTGAATTGTTCGGGTATGAAGCCGGAGCATTTACGGGAGCAAATAGGCAAGGGAAAGTCGGTCTTGTTGAACTGGCGGACGGGGGTACATTGTTTCTTGATGAGATCGGCGAAATGCCAATGGATCTTCAAGTAAAAATTCTGCACCTAGTTCAAGAAAAAGTCTTTAAGAAGGTGGGCGGTACACGTGAGAAGCAAGTAGATATCCGGATTATTTCCGCTACAAATAAAAACGTAAAACAGATGATAGAAGAAAAAACATTCAGGCAGGACTTGTATTACCGACTTCATGTTGTTCCGATTCGTATTCCTTCGCTTCGCGAAAGAAAAAAGGATATTCTATTGTTAATCGAACGTTTCCTTCATAAGTTCAACGAGAAATATTCACAATCAGTAGCTCTAGATGAAAGTTCTAAGCTCATCCTTCAATTACATGAGTGGCCGGGAAATGTAAGAGAGCTAGAAAACCTGATTGAGCAGCTCGTGGTAACTTCCAGGAAGCCTGTTGTCTCAATGGAAGATTTACCTTTTCATTTTACTAGAGAAGGTGGACAATCCATGGTTAAAGTCTCAGGGATTATGCCAATTAAAAAAGCGGTGGAAGAAACAGAAAAACAAATTCTCTCCTATGCGATTACCAAGTATAAAACGACAAGGAAAATCGCTAAAGCGCTAGATGTAAACCAAACGACGATTATGCGCAAATTGCACAAATATCAACTGACTACGGGCGAGGATATCATATTGTAAAAATACATTAAGTAAACAAAAAAATTAGAATAATTAAAAAATGGTACAAGAATTGCTTAATAAGAAAAGGCATACACCATTTTATTTAACAAGGAGGCAAGAAAATGGGTGAATTCCTTTTCAGCATTGGGTATGGCGGTTCACTAATAGTCATGGGATTATTCATGCGGGCTTTTCTTCAGAAGATGGAACGACAAACAACTAGTACACGGCAGGAGATCATGAATAAGGGCGAAAACAAAGGTAAAGAAAATTCCCATGAGAAAGTAGGGATATAATTGATTTTTACTCTCGGTATTATCGTATCGTTTGTCGTCTATGTTTTGATTGGTTTTTTCTTGTCCAGAAAAGTGAAAAGTTCAGAGGAGTATTACGTGTCGGGGCGCAGCGGCTCGACGCTGATGATTACAGGAACGTTGGTTGCTTCGTTTCTGAGCACCGTGTCTTTTATGGGAGAGGCAGGCTTTTCATATGACGGGTATCCGATTCTTTTGCTTATTCTTGTCATTTTCAACGCAAGTGGATATATATTCGGAGTATTCTTGTTCGGTAGGTATTTACGAAGGAGTCGTTCGTTAACCGTTCCTGAGTACTTTGGTAATCGTTTTCAATCGAACAAAGTGCGAATGGCAGCTGCGATTACTACGGTGCTTGGCATTGCCGCTTATTTGGTAGCGGTAACACAGGGAGCGGCCGTGTTGCTGTCTGAAATCTCCGGTGTTTCTTATGCTGTGGCACTACTTATCATGTGGGCGGTATACTCTTCTTTTACGATACTGTCCGGTGCAAAGGGTGTTATGGTCAACGATACAATTATGTTTTTCCTGTTTTCGGTAGCCACATATTTGGCTTTTCCATTCATTATTAAAGCAGCAGGAGGGTTTCCAGAAGCCATTACGAAAGCGTCCCATTTGCCTGCGCGGCCCGAGCTGCTTAGCTGGCATGGCATTACAGGATCGAATGCATATATGGGCACACCATGGGAGGCATTATTCTGGGCTGTTATTATGGGCTTGGTATGGGGAGCGGTCATTGCCATTAGTCCTTGGCAAAGCAGTCGCTACCTGATGGCTAAGAATGAACATGTGGCTATTCGGTCCGGTGCATGGGCTACTGTATCGATTTTGACGATTTATCTTTTCCTGCATATTAGTATTTCGACGATTACTACCATTAAGTCTGATATTGCGCCTTCTGAAAAAGTATTCATCTGGGCGGCGATGAATATTGTACCAACATGGCTGGGTGTTATCATTATAAGTGGTATTATGGCGGCAGCGTTGTCTTCTTGTTCTAGTTTTCTGCAGTTAATCGGCAGCAGTGTAACGCGGGATATTATGGAACAAGCCCGAAATAAAACGTATTCGGACGCTCAACTGCTGCGGGCGAGCCGTATTTCTATGATTATTATTAGCATTGTTATCTTGTTAATCGGCCTATGGCAGCCGCCATCTGTCATGTGGATTGGATACTTTGCGGCAACGTTATTTGCGGCTTCATGGGGGCCGGTGGCATTCTCCAGTATATATTCGAAAAAAGTAACGAAGGAAGGTGCTTTTTGGAGTATCGTTGTTGGATTTTTAGGCGTCATTTGTGGAGAAAGCTTACAAAAATTCGGCATCGAACTTCCCGTATATTTAAATCCCGTAATTATCGGTGTAATCGTGAGCTCATTAGCGCTTATTATCGGGTCAAAATTCGGGGTAGTGACCGATGCGGAAAAAGCTTTTCGGGAGAACATTCTCCAGCGTCCGATTATTCTGGAAGAAGCGGAAGAGATGGTTGTTACACGCAAGTATCCAGGGTATTTGATGGTAGGCGGTTTTATTATTATCATAATTACATTCGCTTTTTATTATTGGCCTGTTTCCCTGGCTATGCCATAACAGAAAAATAAGTAAACCGAACCTATTATGCAATCATGCGATGCATAATAGGTTCGGTTTTTTACTTTCGATGACCTGTTTTCCTTTAATCACCACCAGTAAAGGACGAGCGGCTCGCACAAACTAATTGTGGAGGTGAGAAAATGAATAAAGCGACAAAAAAGTGTACTGTTATATCGCTTGTTGCTATTATGGCAGGCTCCATTGCTGCTTGTAATCCGGCAGCGGCACCTAATAATACGAACCGCACGCAGAATTACGGAGTAAATCAATATCAGCCGAATGCCGCTACGCCGCGTAACTATGACGGCTTTTATCCATACAATACACAGTATAATGGAATGCAACCGTATGGAACATATACACCGAATGCCCATACAGGCTTACAGCCTAACAGTACAGTGTCTCATAATCAGGCTTTAGCGGATCGCATAGTGAACACAGCTACTAATGTGCCGGGAGTTACCCGCGCAACTGCAGTTGTTAATGATAAGGATGCAGTAATTGGACTCGATGTTACGAATATGACAAAAAGCAGAGCTATGATTGAACGTGATGTAGCAAACGCTGTAAGGAAAGCAGTCCCTGAATGTAATGTTCATGTAACGGCAGATAGGACTCTTCACCAACGAATTAGCACACTAGATTCTCAGGTGCGTTCAGGTCATCCTGTTCGTACGTTGGCCCAGGATGTTGGAACGCTTATTACTGATATCGGCCGTGCCGTGACTGCACCTTTTCGTTAAGCAAAAAGGGAAGACTTTGCAATCAAAGTCTTCCCTTTCCTTTACGGCCCATTTCTTTGGATGGTGTTTGATTTAACAACAAGAAGTATGCGTCAACGGATGAACTAATCGTATTGGCTATTTTAATTTGCTGTGAAGGAGTAGTCATACGTATTCGATCTGTCGGATTGCTGAGAAAGCCGATTTCTACCAGGACTGTTGGGCAGATTGAATGATTGAGTAGATACAGCCGTTTTCCTGGTCGTGGAAGCTCTGTCGTTTTATAAAGTTTGTTTAAGGAATGCTGCATTATATCGGCGAGCATAAAGCTTTGATTGTTCTTCTGATACAGGACGAGAGGTCCACGATTCGCAGGGTTTGAAGATGTATTCACATGAATACTTATCATGATTTTTGGAGACAGTTCCTGAGCCAGATGCTTGCGTTGCGCCAAATCTTTCTGATGGCGTGACGGCGTATTTAGCCACTGGTTTTCTTCGCTTAGGGCATAATCGCCTGTTCGGTTTAGGACTACGCTGTATCCTTTCAGTGATAATTGTTTATAAAGAAGCTGAGCCACTTGCAGGGTAATGTTTTTTTCGAGAATGTCTCCTGATACAGCCCCACCATCCACGCCTCCGTGTCCGGCATCGATAAGAATGTCTACAGGAGTATGAATTGTATGTACGGCTTCAACCAATGAAGGTGTAGAAATAAAAAAAGTACATAGTAAGATGATGGCGATACATGCCGGTTTTATAACGATTCCTCCTTTGCTGTAAAAGGTAACTCTTGCGGATAGTTTGCACAAATGACTAGACATGAATACAAAAATGAGTCGCCCCGGCATATATCCACAACAAAGAAACATGAGAGTCGTATGATATACAAGACTATATTTTACGAGAGGAGATGAAGAAATGGGCTTTAAAAAGGCGCATATGAACAGAATGTCCAGTGTTTTTCAAAGCCATATTGGCAAAAACGTAAAAATAAAAACAAAGGATCGTAAGATACATGAGGGGTATATCGAAAAAATAGACAATGAAAACGTGTATGTGGCTGTACCTCGAACGAAAAAAGCGGAAAAAAAAATAAAGACAAACGGCAATCGATTCAGACGGAGACACTTTACAAGTACCGTTGTGCCTTTAACATCAATAGGTGCCTTTTGGCTGGACTGAACCTATCCTCATTAAAATGAGGAGGCTCCTGTTTACTTCAGCTTTTCCTTTAATTCAATCTCATGATACGCCAGTTTTTGACGTACAATCGCTAAAAACATCGCAGGTGCCCGGTGCGCAATCGACTTGCCAAACCGTTTCTTTTGCTTTGTTTTTCCTGTCTTTTCGTCGACAATTATTTTCTTCGCCGGCTGTGCAAGAGCAATGATCTTGCTTGCGGATGGCGGTTTGTTTCCGGCATATTTCTTTTAAGCGAAACAAGTCTTTCATATACCACTTTGACCGTACCCATGGAGTGTGTTTCCCTTGTTTCACCGTTCTGTCCGGATGAAAACGATCCGGGTTCATCGCGCGGGTGGAGCGGTCCATTCGCCGCTGAATCCGACGTTTTTCTTCTTCGAATCTTTGCACCCGCGGCGCAAGCAGATGAAGGGTAACCTTTGTATCACTAACGATAGCGGCTGTTTGTGTTCCGATATCACAACCGGTCTTTCCTTGCCCGATTGTATGCTTGAATTGTCCCTGCTTATCCAACTTACGTGGCGGTATGCCTTCCAGCACGAGTTGCACTATATAGCGCACGGCCCCCCTGAATCACGATTCGTTTCAAGCGGCAGTATTTTACCCGGCTGCATAAAGCCATCTGCGCATACGTATCCATGTGCCGTTTGAAGTGTGCCGCCATGGGCTGCACGAATGCGTGAAGGCTGTATTCATTGAGGCCGTACTTTTCATGAAGCGTCTGTTTTTCTTTCCATAAAGGACGACGGACATGTTCAAGTGAAACCGCCTGATTCGTTCTATTCTTTTGATTTAAATATCGTCCTTTTTCTTCTTCGCGGTACGTAGCCCGAATCTGTTTCATTATCCGCTGGTATTCTGTGGATTGACACAGCAAATGATAACGGCGATATAGTTCTTTAATGCAAGCATTATAGATTTTCCTTGCGATTTCAAAGCGAACATCCAATTGTTTTGCCTGAAAATGTTCCACATGGAGAGGGAGTGTCAACACAAATGTAGGGGTCTTTTTTCGCACTGTTTTTGTCGTTTCTTTTCCTTTATTTCGTGCAACGATGGTGGTCACCTCCTTATCCTTCATTATGAAAATTATACCATAATCCCTACAAAATAAGAACGTATGTACTTGGAAATTTAAGAGAAGTATGGGTAATCAGCAGAGCGCGTGTTTATATGTACATAGTTTTTGGGTGTTTAATATGTCTAAAACAATAACTGATCTTTTGACATTCTGTCTAATGAAACTGCTTTCAAAGCTTTGTATAGTTAAAGTAACACGATGCTACCTGTTATATTAGAAGGTAGATTAATTAATAGGGGTGTTTGCATGACATTAGCAAAAGACAAGGTACAACATGTAAAGAACTTTGTAGGTGGAGTATGGGTAGAATCGACGGCGGAACGGTATGAGGAAGTGCCGAATCCGGCGACAGGTGAAACGATCGCATATGTCCCGATTTCTTCTCGGGAAGAGTTGGATCGGGCGGTGGCAGTGGCTAAAGAAGCATACAAAACATGGAAGAAAGTGGCGGTGCCGCGGCGTGCTCGAATTTTGTTCAAATATCAACAGCTTCTTGTAGAGCATTGGGATGAGTTAGCTCGTCTCATTACGATCGAGAACGGTAAAAGCTACGAAGAAGCATACGGTGAGGTACAGCGTGGAATTGAGTGTGTGGAATTTGCAGCTGGTGCCCCAACCTTGATGATGGGAACGCAGCTTCCTGACATCGCAACCGGGGTTGAATCAGGCATGTACCGATATCCGATTGGTGTAGTTGGCGGTATTACGCCATTTAATTTCCCGATGATGGTACCATGCTGGATGTTCCCGCTGGCGATTGCCTGCGGTAATACGTTCGTATTGAAGCCATCTGAACGTACGCCACTTCTGGCAAACCGCCTAGCTGAGCTTTTCACGGAAGCGGGACTTCCAGAAGGTGTTCTAAACGTGGTGCACGGTGCACACGATGTCGTGAATGGTATTCTTGAAAATCAAGATGTGAAGGCCGTATCGTTTGTCGGTTCACAGCCGGTGGCGGAGTACGTATATAAAACCGCCGCAGCGAACGGAAAGCGCGTTCAGGCCCTTGCCGGAGCAAAGAACCATTCGATCGTGATGCCGGATGCTGATCTGGATAATGCGGTCAAAAACATTATCGGAGCGGCCTTCGGTTCGGCAGGTGAGCGCTGCATGGCATGTGCCGTTGTCGTGGCCGTCGGTGATATCGCAGATGAGCTTGTACACCGTCTTACAGTGGAAGCAGAACAAATCAAAATCGGGAACGGACTGGATGAAGGTGTCTTCTTAGGACCGGTTATCCGTGATTCTCATAAGGCACGTACGATCGGATATATTGAAGCCGGCGAAAAAGAAGGAGCACGTCTCGTTCGCGATGGAAGAACGGATCAGGCGGCGAATGGAGAAGGCTATTTTGTCGGACCAACGATTTTTGACAACGTAACAACGGAGATGTCGATTTGGAAGGATGAAATTTTCGCACCTGTGTTGTCTGTTGTGCGTGTGAAAGATCTGGATGAAGCCATTGAACTTACGAACCAATCTGAGTTTGCTAACGGCGCATGCCTATATACGGATAGCGCAAAGGCGGTACGCCAGTTCCGGGACGATATTGATGCCGGAATGCTGGGCATTAATCTAGGTGTTCCAGCTCCGATGGCTTTCTTCCCATTCTCTGGTTATAAGAAATCGTTTTATGGCGATTTGCATGCCAACGGGCGTGATGGAGTAGAGTTTTACACTCGTAAGAAGATGCTGACGGCACGTTATTAAAGCGGGTAATTACTTTTGCATGGGGGCGATCGTATGATTTTGCAAAACAAAGCGGAGGATGTATTAGCGAAAGATCGTAAGTATGTGTGGCATCATATCACGCCTTATAATGAAGAAGTTTCTCCTACGGTAGCTGTTGAGGCTGAAGGGTCATGGATTACAGACATTAACGGGAAGCGTTATTTGGATGCAATGGCTGGACTGTGGTGCGTAAATGTTGGATACGGACGGGAAGAATTGGCAGAGGCGGCATATGAACAGCTAAAGACGATGCCTTATTTCCCGCTTGCACAAAGTCATCTTCCAGCTATTCAATTAGCTGAAAAGTTAAACGAATGGCTCGAAGGGGAGTATGTGATCTTTTTCTCCAACAGTGGTTCAGATGCTAATGAAACAGCCTTTAAAATCGCAAGACAGTATCATGAACAAAATGGAGAACCGAGCCGGTACAAATTCATTTCACGCTATCGCGCATATCACGGAAATTCTATGGGAGCTCTTGCCGCAACAGGTCAGGCTGTACGGAAATACAAGTATGAGCCGCTTGCCCCGGGATTTGTTCATGTTCGTCCACCGGACAGCTACCGTCGTCCAGCTGGCCAAAGTGTAGAGGAGTTCAATCTGCAATGCGCTCAGGCGATTGAAGATACGATTGTATGGGAGGGCAAGGAGACGGTCGCTGCTGTTATTATGGAGCCTGCCATTACGGGCGGTGGAATTATCGTGCCTCATCCTGTTTATATGGAAAAAGTGCAGGAGATTTGCAATAAGCATGGTGTCCTGCTAATTATTGATGAAGTCATTTGCGGATTCGGACGTACAGGCAAGAAATTTGGCCATATGCATTTCAATGTAAAACCAGATATCGTAACGATGGCAAAAGGACTGACGAGCGGCTATCTTCCTCTTTCCGCAACAGCGGTTCGTAAGGACATCTACGAAGCCTTTAAGAAATCGGCAGAGTACGGTTATTTCCGCCATGTGAATACGTTCGGTGGTAACCCCGCCGCCTGCGCGCTTGCCCTTAAAAACCTGGAAATCATGGAGAAAGAAGCTCTGGTTGAACGCGGACGTATACTCGGCGAGCGCTTACTGGAAGAAATGAAAGAACTCGAAGCCCATCCATATGTTGGAGATATACGTAGTTTTGGTTTTCTACTAGGAATAGAACTGGTGGAAGACAAAGCGACAAAAGAGCCTGCCTCTGCTGCTAGAGTCGGGCAGGTGATTGCGGAATGTAAAGCCAATGGATTAATCATTGGAAAAAATGGCGATACGGTAGCAGGCTTTAATAATGTCATTGCTTTGTCTCCGCCGCTATCCGCTACAGATGAAGATTTGGAGTTCATCGTTACTACATTAAAAGCTGCAATAAATAAGTTGATTTAATAGAAGAACCCGGCCGTAAGATGCCGCCGCATATGTATGCGACGCGTCGAATGGCCGGGTTTTATTACGTACTGAACAGAAGCTACAGCATGCCTCCAGTACAAAAAAATGAACTCACAAAGAAAGCCTATTTGCCTAGTACTACGGCTCTGCCTGGGCTTTTTTTTGTGAGTTCTGTTACACAGCTACTGTTTTTGCGACGTGACAAGACTAACTTGTCGAAGAATTTCGGCCCCGGTTTCACTCTGTACATGGATGGTAATCATTCGATTTTCCCCAGGGATTGCTCGATTAATCCGAAATAGCAGGTTTTCTTCTGCTGAAGCATTTGGTTTTACTAAAATTTGTTCCGGTACGGTTACCTCCCAGTGAGAAGGAAGGTTTTGGTAGCGGATTTTGAAGATGGACGATTGAGTCGATAGATTTTCTATTTGTAGAGAATACGTATAAATAATATGATCTTGCGTAACGACTCCCTGTAATTTTTTACCTAGGCTTACAGTAAAGCTATTGCTTGTAGAGATAGAGAATATCAATACTGATACGAATGCTGCCATTAGTAAGGTAAGCACGAGTCCCGTACCACGAAACATATTCTTTATCCCGCTCTGTTGCGAATGTTTGTCAGAGAGTGCGAATTGGAGAATACCGTATGGACAAGCGCTGCGGCAAAAGCGGTGACGCAAGCGGTGAATCATAATAAAAAAGACACCAGTGGTAATAATATAAGCCCAAAATGACCATGCTGCTGTATTTAATGTTACGATTTCTTTCCATAAATCGTGTGGACTGTAAAAATAGGCGATCATGCTAAACCCGATAATAGGAGCAAATATAAAGGAAAGTAATATATCTACCATGCTACGAAGCCATTTATTTTGATGTAATTTCTTTATTTTTAGTAATTTTGTTATATAGACGGAAAACGTATTATGCGGGCACATCCAGCCACAGAATTTGCGTCCGAACCACTTAGAAATGGAAACAAACGTAAACACAAGAATAAGAACCGTTAACATTAAAATATATCCGTCATGAAAAGAAAAACTTTGCCTAAATACGTAGAAGCGAAGGTGTATAAAATCAATACGGAAAATATCAAAGAGTGGAACAATAAAAAACAACAGTAGGATAAAAAATTGCATAAGTGTACGCTTCTTCAATGTGAATCACTCTTCCTATTCTTTTTATATAGAATAGTAAAACAATGAGTGTCCCCTGTATTCATCCACTTACAATATTTTCTACCCATCCACTTATGTTAGCATCATAAATGCTTGCTTTAATCTAAGGACTCCCTCTTCAATCAGCGGTGTTTCAGTTCTGCCGAATGTCAGACGCATGTGCCCTTTTTCGGAGCCTAATAAGCTTCCCGGAACGAATACAACACCGTTGCGCAGTGCCGCTTCAAGCAACCTGTATTCGTTCACTTCTCTTTTTAGACTGCACCATAGATGGACCCCTCCTTCCGGTGCATGAAATGTCACATAGTCGGACAGGTGTCGTTCAAGAGAAGCGATGAGTAGGTTTCTTTTTTCGAGAAGGCGTTGTTGCACATGGTTAAGATGTCCGGCAAATGTATCGGCTCCAAGGAACTCTGTGGCAATCCATTGAGGGAAGATGCTGTGGCCGAAATCCACCTGCTGTTTTGCATCTGCCAGGCGGGTAATGACTTTTTGCGGACCGACAATCCAGCCTATGCGAAGCCCCGATGCGACCAATTTAGATAAGGAGCTAATATAAAGAACATTCCCGTTCCTATCAAGCGATTTTAAGGTTGCAGTGTCGGCCTCTTTACTAAAGGGGATCAGGCTGTATGGATCATCTTCGACGACTGGAATACCTAGCTCGGCCGATAACTCTAAGATTTTCGTTCTGCGCTCGTGTGATAACAGTGTTCCAGTTGGATTTTGAAAAATAGGGTTCAAGAAAATCATTTTTATTTTATGTTTTTTGTATAAGGCAATAATATCATCAGGCTCCACACCCTGCTCTCCTACGGTCAGCAAGTGGGTCTTAATACGAGCGGACCGGAAGAGCGGCAGCGAATAAGCATAAGAAGGGTTCTCGATTGCTACTGAATCACCCGGATGTAACAGGCATTGTACAATCAAGTATAACGCTTGTTGGGCTCCGGAGGTAATTAAGATAGACTGGCTCGTACAATCGATCCTTTTGTATTCTTGTAAGTGGTCAGCAACAGTGTTCCGTAAACTCAGGTTGCCTTGGGAGTGATCGTAGCCGAGAGAATGGTTGAATTCACTCTGTGAAAGTATATGACGAAAGTCGGCATAGGGCGTTAAATCCGGAGCAAGTTCACCGCTTGCGAAGTTGATAAGAGACCGTTCCTGGATTTCGTCCTGAATATGCTGATACATAGGAAGATTAGGCAGGAACGAGCCGCTCTCAACATACAGGTTCCAATTCGGAATGCGGTTTCTGGTCAGGCCCCAGAAATCAGAGCTTACTTTGGTCCCGCTTCCTTTAATTCTCTCAACCATGCCTTTTGAATGAAGAACATCGTAGGCAGTAATAATCGTTCCGCGGTTTACTTCGAGCATTTTAGCCAGCGTTCGCTCTGAAGGCAGAATACTTCCGGGAGGATATTCGCCGTAAATAATCCTTTTTTCGATAAAATCGACAATCTGCTGATATATAGGAATATCACTATGTCTGCTCGGTTTCCAATCCATAACATTCACCGTCAATATGTAAGATTTTTAACGATATATCCATACCGGAATCATTATAACATATGAATGGACAGGCGCAGATGTCCGAGAAGATGTCGTTTTGTCCGGTACGCTAGCCATAAATTTGTTATGCGTAATGCCTGACTTTCATCGCCTTATATCTATCAAGGGCGCAATGATGACCCGAGAACCGTTCGCTTTGAGTTCTACAATAATCGCGGCGAACTAGTGAAGGCATTTACTAAGACGTCCTACCAATCGCAGCTCTGGTATTCGTTTGATTTAACCGAGCTTGGGGTCGGACCCCGTAAAATAAAGGTTATCGACGTTTATAAAAAAGGGGTCAGTGTCTCTGGACAGCTCTATTACTAGGACAAGCTTTACATTACACCTCTGCTTCGGCAGAGGTGTTTTGCATAAAATTCCTCTTTCGCTCAAACACTGAAGGAAACGAGCAATGGAAGGAGACACACAATGATTGCAATACAGTCTTCATTGGACGGACAGAGGGGAACGTTTAAGGAATTATTCGAGTTTTTTAATGCACACGATTTTGCGATTGGTGGAAATTGGGATATTGATGGTGGTTTTTTTGATTTGAAGATGGGTACGGATGAAGATGAAGGGAAGTACTATTTTTTACGGATTCCAGGTATTCCGGAACAAGGAAATTTTGGTGAGAATGGCGCAATCATTCGTCTGGGAACGCCTTTTTTACTCGTACATCATTATCAAAATGACCAGGACGATACAGCGAGGTACCGTACATACACTGCCGTTATGGATCAATTTGCAAGTCCGGTGGAAAAAGACGCGTCCGCTTCAGATGAATGGGTACGGCGTACTGAAGAATGGCTACGTAAAATTGAAACGGAATTTCCATTTGGCTGATTTTCCTGTGTTCACTCTCCTTTTTCGGGCTGAAATCTGATACGATAGAGTATAGAATGGGGAAGCATGGAAGGAGGAAGAGGATGAGTAAGGAGAATTCGTTTGATATCGTATCTAAGGTTGAGTTGACTGAGGTAACGAACTCAATAAACCAGGCATTGAAAGAGATTGAAAACCGTTATGATTTCAAAGGTAGCAAGAGTGGCATCACGCTGGAGAAAGAAGAACTGGTCATTGTCTCAGATGATGAGTTCAAGCTTGAGCAGGTAAAGGACGTCCTGAATAGTAAGCTTATAAAACGTGGCATCTCATTAAAAAGCGTTTCCTATGGTAAGGTGGAGCCAGCATC
The DNA here is from genome assembly GCF_001274715.1 of Aneurinibacillus migulanus. Classification (GTDB taxonomy): domain Bacteria; phylum Bacillota; class Bacilli; order Aneurinibacillales; family Aneurinibacillaceae; genus Aneurinibacillus; species Aneurinibacillus migulanus. Next base: position 1,473,347 of record NZ_LGUG01000004.1, read on the forward strand.
AGGCGGTACGGTTCGACAGCGTGGAAAAATCGCCCAAGGGATCGACGCGGACAATGCGAAAAAAATCAATAAGTTGATTAAAGATACGAAACTAAAGGTGAAAAGCCAAATTCAAGATGATCAGGTTCGTGTCACCGGTAAAAGCCGGGATGATCTACAGCAAGTTATATCTACCCTGAAAGCGGCTGATTTGCCGCTGGATTTACAATTTATTAACTTCCGGTAATACTGGAAAGCCCTGACGAAAAAGTCAGGGTTTTATTGCGCGGTTTTGCCTGCTTTGCGCGCACAATAAAGGAAAAGAAAGCAGGTGAGGCGAATGCCGACCACAATAGAGGAGCCGCGTATACTGGGAATTAAGCCATTTGAACCGGATCAGGTGTTTTTCGAACCAGATGCGCTTACGTATCCGCTTGGAAAAGAGTTAATGAAGCGATTTAAAGCAAAGGGTACGCCTATTTATATGACAACATCTCACAACCAAGTGCGTGGCATCCCAGGCGAAACCGAACTGGAGAAGTACCGCAATGCGAAACGTACCCTTGTTGTAGGTGTGCGCAAAACACTGAAGTTTGATACATCTAAGCCATCCGCCGAATATGCGATACCGTTATCTACGGGTTGTATGGGGCACTGTCATTATTGCTATCTCCAGACGACGATGGGTAACAAGCCGTATATTCGTGTTTATGTCAACATCGATGAGATTCTTGAACAGGCGGGTCGATATATTGAAGAGCGCGAACCGGAAATTACCCGTTTTGAAGCAGCCTGTACGTCCGATCCTGTCGGCATCGAACACATAACTGGAAATTTGAAACGCTGCATCGAATATATGGGACAGCAAGAGCATGGTCGTCTGCGCTTCGTGACGAAGTATGCGCATGTCGAGCCATTGCTTGACGCAAAGCATAACGGCCGCACTCGTTTCCGTTTCAGCATTAATGCTGATTATGTCATCAAAAACTTTGAACCGGCGACATCTCCATTCTTAGATCGGATTGAAGCAGCTGGGAAGGTGGCACAGGCGGGATTCCCACTTGGATTCATTATCGCGCCGCTATACCGGTTTGACGGCTGGCAAGAAGGTTATCGAGACTTACTGGAGCGGCTGGAAGCGATGCTCCCGAATGAGGCGAAAGAAGACCTTACATTTGAATTGATTCAACACCGTTTTACGAAAACGGCAAAAAAAGTTATCGAAGCGCGATACCCGAAGAGCAAATTAGAAATGAATGAAGAGGAACGGCAATATAAATGGGGACGTTATGGTCGAGGTAAGTATGTGTATAAAAAGGAACAGGCCAGAGAACTGCAGGAAACGATAGAAGAGATGTTGGTTTATCATTTTCCATATGCCAAAATTGAGTATTTTACTTGAAAATCTTGCATGTCTTTTTTAAAGTGCGGTATCATAAAGGAATAGTGTGCACATCGCTGGGAAGAGAAGTGCGTAAGGATGGGGGAACGGCATGGCAACTCCAAGTATGGAAGATTATTTGGAACGAATTTATACTTTGATTGAAGAAAAAGGATACGCACGTGTTTCCGATATTGCGGAAGCACTTAACGTTCATCCTTCTTCCGTTACGAAAATGGTACAAAAATTGGACAAGAGCCAATATTTAATATATGAAAAGTACCGAGGACTCGTCTTGACGAGCAAAGGTAAAAAAATGGGCAAGCGGTTGGTGGATCGACATGCATTGCTCGAAGATTTTATGCGTCTTATTGGTGTATCGGAGGACGTTATTTTCGATGATGTGGAAGGTATCGAACACCATTTAAGCTGGGATTCGATTACATGTATTGAGTACTTGGTACAGTATCTGCAAGAGAATCCCGCTCGTGTCGAAGAGCTCCGTCAATTGCGTGAAGCAGAAGATGAAATTGTAGAATAAATCGTATACGAAGGGTGTGGAGAACTGTTGGATTTCTCCACACCTTTTTTAAATTTGACTATTTGAATCTTTTTTTGGGAAAAAGAACGAGCGAAGGCACCCGCGCGTTTTTCTTACTTCTTAAATGCCTGCTTTCTGAGTACATTTACAAAGAAAAATCAGAAGGGGGAGAAAAGAATGAAGAGAATCAATGCGGTATTTGAAGGAGGAGGAGTCAAAGGGATCGCTTTTGTCGGAGCCATTACGGAATTTGAACAGCGCGGATTTAGCTGGCACCGTGTCGCTGGCACATCAGCCGGAGCTATTATCGCAAGCCTCGTGGCAGCAGGATATCATGCCGGTGAGCTAAACGAGTTGATGAAAGGGTTCGACTACATGGCATTACAGAAGAAACAGGGGCTGGCGCGAATTCCGGGAATCGGACCGTGGCTTAATCTTTGGATGAAGAAGGGCATTTATTCTGCGGATTATTTATATAATTGGATGGATATCCATCTTGCTGCTAAAAACATCCACGTTTTCGGCGACTTGCCACCCGATACATTAAAAGTTATTGCTTCTGATATTACGGATGGGAGACTGCTTGTTCTACCGGATGATGCTGAGCGAATCGGACTTTGCCCGCGTTCGTTATCGGTAGCGTTGGCCGTGCGCATGAGTGCCAGCCTACCCTTTTATTTTGAGCCGGTTATCGTTCAGAGGGAAGGGATGCCGGTCTACATCGTAGACGGGGGAATTCTGAGCCGATTTCCGCTCTGGTTATTTGAAGACGATAACGAATTGTATTATCCAACCATTGGATTTCGTCTTTCAGCCAGCTACGAAACGAAACCGTATCAAATTCACACGTTGCCGGAATATATGAATGCGATGTTGAAAACGATGATGCAGGCACATGACCAGCGCTATGTGGAAAAACAGCATGCGGCGCGCACGGTTTTTATTCCGACGGAAGGGATTCCAGCCGCCAAGTTTGACATTACTGACACAGAACGGGAATGGTTGTACGAATCCGGTGTAATGGCCGCTAAGCAATTCATGGGCCGTATGCCTTTGTTACGTCTCAAAAGAAAAACCTCTTGATACAGATCAAGAGGTTTTTGTCGTTTTATTTGGTTTGTTTTTTTTGCCTTCAATAACCCGGAATGGATTATCGCGGCGCAGGGACGGTTTCAAGCGGTTCATCTTTTTCAGCTTCGAAGGAGAGGCCGAAGCGAATGGCTTCGATGGCTGAACTTGCTGCTTTTTAAGCTTGTTGCGCTGTTTTTGCTGGCGCAACGCTTTTTGATACCCTTTATCTACTGGGCTGGAGGACATTCCAGCGCCTCGGGAAAGAAGCAACTTATTCACCAGAAAATACAGCACGGCCGCGATGGCACCGAAAATAAGAATAGACTTAAGCAACCCCCAAGCGTCTTTGTAAAGCTGAGTGGCAAATCCGACTCCGACAAGGGCAAGCACCACAACTGTGAAAACCTGAGACTTACGCGACACCCTAACACCTCATTTCGTTTGGAGTTTACCAATATTAAGAAGGTTAGCTAATTGAAATTGTCGTCGTGGGAGCGTTATGTTTCGCTTCATCCAGCTCTCGCATGCGGAGAAAAGAAGCAATAGCTACTTCCACCTGTTTATCATCCGGTTCGCGAGTAGTTATTTTCTGCAGCCACAAGCCCGGATACCCGAGAATGCGTAAAAAAGGAACATCACGCAGTTTGTTAGTGGCCTGTAGTGTCTCATAGGAAACACCGATAACAACAGGCAGGAGTAGGATGCGCTGATAAATTCTTTCCCAGAGGGAGTCGTAGTGAAAGAACGAATAAATAACCACGCCGACAAGGACTGTAAATACGATGAAGCTGCTGCCGCACCGGTAGTGCAGCGTGGAGAATTGTTGAACTCTCTTTACTGTTAATTCTACCCCAGCTTCATACGCATTAATCACTTTATGCTCGGCTCCATGATATTGGAAAAGCCTTTTAATCATCGGGGTTCGTGCGATAGCCAGAATATATACGAGCAGCAGGATAATTTTGATACCGCCCTCGATCAAATTCTGGACAATATTGTTGGTAACCCGCTGGAATAGCACATCTGCAAGAATAGCCGGAACCACGGTGAAGATTAATTTGCCGAATAAGAACGATAGAACACCGATAACCGCCACGCCGAGAATCATTGTCAGCTTAGAGGGTGCAGAACTTTCTTTATTCTCTTCACCCGGCTCGGAATCGTAGCGCTCCGTCGAAAAATTAAGGTGTTTGGAACCGTTGGCGCTTGACGAAATTAAGCCTACGATTCCCCTTAGGAAAGGGATTTTCTGGAGTTTCTTTACCCAGGGAATTTCTTCCTTTTGTTCTTCATAATATTCAATTGTATCGTCTTTGCGACGGATAGCAGTCACAGTATAGTGTTTTCCACCGAACATTACGCCTTCGACGACGGCCTGGCCGCCGTAGGCAGGTCTTGGTTGATTTGACAAGTTAAACACCTTCCTTACACCTTATTGTATCCCATTTATTCGGTGGTTTCTATATAAATTACATTCCGTATTTCGACATTTGTGCGAAGAGGAAAAGGTTCAAAAATATGTGATAAGTAACGCGTGTTTCATATTGAAAATGCGGGTAAGGGGTGAGTACAATGATTGGAAGGGGAGGTGAAATTTATGAAAAAGTTGACAACTGCAGGTTTGTTGCTAACGCTGGCGGTTGGATTGGCCGCCTGTGGCGGTGGGGATAAGCCTTCAAGCGCTCCAGCTGAACAGAATCAAAGCCAATCCGCAACGACAAGCGCAGGCGGCGATGATGCGATGAAAATCATGCAAGGCAAATGCATGTCCTGCCACGGACAAGAGCTAAAGGGCGGTGTCGGCCCTGAGCTGGAGAAAGTAGGTAAACGTTTGGATAAGGATGGAATCGCTAAAGTAATTAAGGAAGGTCGTTCGGGAACAGGAATGCCAGGCGGACTCTTGAATGATGAAGAAACAGAGAAAGTGGCTACGTACCTTGCCCAACAGAAATAACAAAAACGTAATGAATACATAGTCGGCCCTGACCGGCTTAGAGGAGCATCTCCAGCTTTTTGCAAGCAAGGAGGTGCTTTTTTTGTAGAGAGACTTTGTTAATGTAGAAGCTAAAATAGAACAAGTCTAACATAATATGACTTTTAGGATAGACCATATGATGGTCTTTTTCTTTTTTCGGCCGGTGCACAGATCTAGTCCGAATTATCCCTTATTTGTATTTTTCTACCTCAAATTGCTGCCTATGTTAAAATATTCAGATGCAATTTATATAACTTGAAATTGCACTATGCAAAGCAATAAGATTATATACAGTAAAACTTCCATAATATACAAAGGCGGAGCTTCTCAAAGAATATGGGGAGGAGCGTGTCTGTGGCAACACAACGACATTCGGTAAGGAAAGAGGATTTGAAACTATAAGGCGGAGATGATGAAGGATGGAAACGAAGCTGCGAAAGATTCGCGATTGGATGAAAAAAGAAGAGGTTGACGGACTTCTCATTACGAATGGATACAATCGGCGATACGTATCCGGATTTACCGGTTCTTCCGGTTGTTGTCTGTTAATGGAAGACGCGGCGGATTTGATTACGGATTTCCGGTATATTGAACAGGCAACACGTCAGGCTCCATGGTTCGAAATCGTGCAGCATCAGGCAGATATGCTGGAGATGGCCGTTGAACGGGCAAAAGGGCATGGGGTAAAGCGTCTTGGATTCGAGAAGAATCATATCACGTATGCGTTGTACCAGCGCCTTGCAGAGCTTGCCGACAGTATTGAACTGGTACCGGTAGCGGGTGCGGTAGAAGCATCGAGACTTATAAAAAACGCGGACGAAGTACAGATTATCAAAGAAGCGACTGCCATCGCTGATAAGGCGTTCAGCCATATTCTGACTTATATAAAACCGGGCGTGACAGAGCTTGCAGTGGCAAACGAGCTGGAGTTTTATATGCGTTCGCTTGGTGCGACCAGTTCCTCCTTCGATACGATTGTTGCATCTGGGGTACGCTCCGCGCTGCCGCACGGTGTCGCTTCCGACAAGATGATTGAGACAGGTGATATGGTAACGCTTGATTTCGGGGCATATTACAAAGGATATTGTTCCGATATTACCCGCACAATTGCGGTCGGTGAACCTGGAGAGAAGATGCGTGAAATCTATGAGGTGGTCTTGCGGGCGCAATTGAACGGAGTACAGCATATTAAGGCAGGCATGACAGGAAAAGAAGCCGATGCGCTGACCCGTGACATAATCGCTGATGCTGGATACGGTCCTAACTACGGTCATAGCACAGGACATGGCATCGGATTAGAAGTGCATGAGGGACCGACGCTATCAGTACGTGGTGAACAGAAGCTAGTGTCAGGTATGGTTGTAACGGTGGAACCGGGGATTTACCTCGAGGGCATCGGGGGTGTCCGGATTGAGGACGATGTACTGATTACGGAAGAAGGATGCGAGACTTTGACCAGTTCGCCAAAGGAATTGCTTGTAATTTAATATTATTTTTGTGTTATAATTTGAAAGTTAGAAGACAAGAAATAACTGGTTTGTAGGAGGTTTATCCATGATTTCAGTAAACGACTTGCGCCCGGGCACTACGATCGAGTATGACGGAGCTATCTATTCTGTTATTGAATTTCAGCACGTAAAGCCGGGAAAAGGCGCTGCTTTCGTGCGTACTAAGCTGCGCAACCTGCGCAACGGTTCCATTAAGGAAACGACGTTCCGCGCTGGGGAGAAAGTATCGAAAGCAAGAATCGAGACGAAGGAAATGCAATATCTATATGCGTCCGGCGATGAGCACGTGTTTATGGATACGCAAACATATGATCAAATTACATTGCCGACCAGCCAAATCGAGCATGAACTGAAATTCCTCCTGGAGAACATGAATGTGAGTATCGTAATGTTCGAAGGCGAAATCCTCGGTGTACAAGTACCGAACTCGGTAGAACTCACCGTTACGGAAACAGAACCGGGAATTAAAGGCGATACGGCTTCCGGCGGTACGAAGCCAGCGAAGTTGGAAACTGGACTTGTTGTGCAAGTGCCATTCTTCATTAATGAAGGCGACAAACTGGTTATCGATACGCGCAACGAAGCATACGTATCTCGCGCATAATAGATTTCCAGCATAAAGAAAGCGACCTTGTCATAGGTCGCTTTTTTGGTGTGCATATACTAGAAGTTTTCTTGCGCGAATGTATTGATTTTATCCATAGAGGATGCCATCTGCTGGATCGCTTGAGCGATTTCGGTAACTGATGATTCGTGCTTGGCATTAGCTATGTTGTTTTCCTCAATTTTGTGCTTGATTTTATCCATCTCGCTTTGAATGTATTTAATCTGGGTCAGAATTTGACCTGCAGAGTCGTTCGTTTGATTAGCGAGTTTCCTCATCTCCTGGGCTACTACCCCGAATGCCCGCCCTTCATCTCCAAGACGTGCAGATTCAATTGCCGCATTCAACGATAGTAAGTTTGTCTGATCGGCTACATAAGAGATAAGCTTATTCATCTCCATAATGGAGGCGAAGTTTGCATTCATCTGAGTAATTTCGTCTTCGATCTCATTGAAGTTGCTGACCATTTGTTCCGACATGTCACTTAAATCGGTTATAGACGCGTCGATTTGCCCTGTCACAGAGTATACTTCGTGAATGGACGTTTTCAGTGTATTCTGTGTGGATGTATCGGCCGTAATGGCTAGTACGCCATCGTCGAGCGGGAACGCCTGAACGCGAAGCGGCATGCCGTATACGTCCTGTGGTACGTTGTATTCTGCCGGACGGCGTGTCTCGATTACATGATATATTGGACTTTCGCGTCGTATAACATCTCCGGGACTTAGAAAGCGGATCGAGCCTGTGCTTGACAGCACATTGCCGTTCGCATCCCCAACCACGATGGCAGACTGCTTAGTGCGTATAAGCGATTGTATAATCGGCGTCCACTCTTTTACGTTTTGAATTGATGGCATAAGAATAGTTTCCCCCTTTTCTTCATTATGGGAGGAAAAGGAGGAAAAATCCAACGAAATTTACGGTTGTAACAAAACTTTCATCCTGGGTCTTTAGGTATGTTGGAAAGTGATCGCAGGAACAGTCGGAAATGTCCATGCTTGCTTTTTAACTGTCCTGGTTTGTGAATGAAACGGATCGTTAGTAAGACGAGTAGTAGGCATGCTGCAGATGTTCCCCAGAATAGCGGAAGAGGACGGTCAAGCAGTGCACCGAATACCGCCGGTCCTGCAGCGATACCGAAAAATCGGATGCTGTTGTACAGGGAGGTAACGATTCCCCTCTCGGCTTTGCCGACAGCGGATGTAATAAGCGTATTCAAGCACGGCAGCACGAGACCACCTCCAATACCCCCGGCGAACAGCAAGGCGATTACGGTTGCCGGACCGCGGACGAAGGGCAGAATCGTGCAGAGGCCTCCCGTAATTAACGTTCCGGTGATAAGAAACATCTTAATACGCTCCACTTGGTGTTCGATATGTTTTCCCGTCCATACGGACATCAATGTCAGCGAAAGCAGGGGCAGTGCCAGAAGGAAGCCACGTACAATTCCAGACAGGGATGTGTAATTATCCAGCGTTTCAGCAAGATAGAAGAGCATTCCGAACAGAAAGAACATCTGGACCGCTCCGAGCAAAAAACAGATGACAAGCCATCGACCCTGTTTGTGGAAAACGAAAATTGTATCATGTTTGTATTTTGTAAACGACGGTGGAGCAACGGTTTCTTTCTCTTCTACCCAGCGCATGATCATCCAGGTGGCCGGTATGATGAACAGCGGAAATGCAAAAAACAGCGTATACCATGCGATTAGTGCAAGCAGTGAACCGAGAATCGGGCTTAGTACTTTGCCGAGCGCATTAGTGGATTCGATAACGCCGAGTGCATGTCCCCGGTGTTCGGGTGGATACAAGTCTCCAATAAGTGCCATCGCAATCGGTGCTGTACCAGCCGCACCGATGCCCTGAATTACCCGGCCGACAACGATCCACACATAAGGCTGAGCAGAAAACAGCGCCGCGCCTCCCGCAACCAGCCCGCCTGCTCCATACATTAGGAGTGCCGGAAGAATGATTTTTTTCCGCCCGATCCGATCGGATAGAAAGCCGGCCAGTGGGATAATGATACCAGCCGGGATGGAGAATAGAGTAATCAACAATCCTGATTGAAACGCACTCAAATTGTATTCGTGTGCAATAGTCGGAAGTACCGGGATAATCATGGAATTTCCTAAAACCATAATGAGCGGTACGAGACTTAATGCGAATAATACGCGTCCCTGAGGCTTTTGCATATCATTCACCTCGCCGTTAAAAAATCTTCTACTAGCATATTAAATGTATAGGATGCTTTTGTTGGACAGGCATGGGACGTTTTAGGTACGAGACATACTTCTGCCCGTGGTAGTGATGTGAGCAGTATATGACGATACTTCATCATGTATCGTTCATTTCCGCCATACAGCAGCAGAATCGGGACATTCAACTCGTGTAGAAACTTTGTTAAATCACAGGAAAACAGTGAGCGTAGTAGCAAAAGAGCTTCCGAGCGGCGTACTTTTCGTGCTTCATTCATAAAAAGACCAATTTCTTGTTCGGTGGATCCATTGGATAGGGCTACGCCCCTTGCTTCATAGCCGGAAGCGTTCATCAGTGTTAATGCGTATGACATGCCTATTTTCGCATACATGTACGGATTGCTAAGACGGGGGAAGGCACCTGTAAGCACAGCGCGTTCGCATATCTCCCGGTATTCACGCAAGAATTGCAGCAGGACAAGTGTACCAGTGGAATAGGCAATGAAATGTGCTTTTTTGATCTTAAGAAAATCGAGCAATTGCTTAAGATCGCGACTTAATGTTACAAGATAATCGGCTGGTTTTTGGGCGAGCGAGACGCCGCTGCGTCCGTGACCACGCATATCGTAAGTAATTACACGGAAGTTTTTTGAGAAATGCTTAATTTGCCCGTGCCAGCTCACATGTGAAAGCCCCATGCCGTGAATGAATACGAGTGGGAAGCCGCGCCCTTGCTCTTCGTAGTATAAGGGCGTGTTTTGTATGTTCAAGTGTGGCATATAGGCGCCCCCCTTCCTTGATTTTGTATCGGCAAACTGTGTAGGTCACTCTCTTCGTTTTACGCCGAATATTCTGCGTCATGAGGAGAACATGATTACTGCATGTAGCTTCCCCTAAATAGCGTATTCCTAATCCGTTTCAGGCTCCTCCTTTCCAATCTAATATTTTGCTTTATCTTCCTTATGGCAACATAGGCATAAAGTGGCCAGGCTCCCCATATGAATGTGATAAGTACAGTGGGACAAAGGGGAGAGTCAGATAATGGAAGACATTCTTCATATGTTGCCCGACAGCCTGCGTGCTAAGCTGAAACGCTTGCCGCCGCATGAGCTGGAACGAATTGAAGAAATCCGGCTGCGCGTGGCGCGCCCCATCGAGTATGTAGGAGGCGGGGCTTCCCGATTTGTAAGCGAAAAAGGGGAAGGAACGGAGCAGGCGGGAGCCGCGTTAATGTTTACGAAGGAAGAAGGCATTCAACTGTTGAGTCGTTTAAGTCACCATTCGCTTTACATGATGGAGGAAGAAATGCGGCGGGGCTATATTACGATCCAGGGAGGGCACCGGGTAGGCATTTCCGGCAAAGTAGTGCTCGAAGACGGGCGGGTTAAGCTGATTCGTGATGTCACAAGCTTCAATATTCGGATAGCCCGTGAACGGAAGGGAGCAGCTGATAAGGTGCTGCCGCTGCTGGTGGAAGGAAGACAGCTTAAGAATACGCTGATTATTTCACCGCCTCAGTGTGGAAAGACAACCTTGCTACGCGATTTGGCACGTCAGATTAGCGAAGGAACGGAAGAAGTATTTGCTCGCAAAGTTTCCATCGTCGATGAACGCTCGGAAATCGCGGGATGTGTAGGAGGTATTCCCCAGAAAGACGTAGGACCCCGTACAGACGTACTGGATGCTTGTCCGAAGGCGGAGGGTATGATGATGATGATCCGTTCCATGTCTCCTGATGTCCTTATTACAGATGAAATCGGGAGAGCAGAGGATGGCTACGCCTTAGAGGAAGCGATTCATGCAGGTATCACGGTCATCGCCAGCGTGCATGGACGCAGTCTGAAAGACATCATGCGTAGACCTACATTGTCACGGGTTCTGCAGACCGGCGTCTTTCAGTGTTATCTCGTCCTTTCTCGTAAACCAAGGGTTGGGGCGATAGCGGGAGTGTATGACGAACATTTTGCCGAATGCAGGAGGTAAAAGCGATGCTGAAGCTACTAGGCGCCTCGCTTATCATTCTTGCAGGTACGCTTAGCGGAATGCAACTGGGGGGATATCTTGCACATCGTCCGCTCCAAATCCGTCAGTTACGCACCGGTTTCACACTACTGGAGACGGAAATTATTTACGGGTCCCGGCCGCTTCCTGAAGCTCTTGCTTCGATTTCCCGCAGACTCACGGGATCGGGGGCACTTCTGTTCAGTCGGACGGCGGAAATGCTTGCCCAAGAGCCGGAATGGCCGGTCAGTGAATGCTGGCATAGTGCTGTACAGCAAGTTTGGCCTAAAACTGCACTGAAAGGTCCAGAGAAAGAGATTGTGCTCCAGCTTGGCTCCGTTCTCGGACAAAGCGACAGAGAAGATCAGAGAAAACATATCCGGCTCGCCTGTGCAAATCTTGAACATGAAGAAGCCTCTGCCCGGGACAACCAGCAACGTTACGAGAAGATGTGCCGCAGCCTGGGGGTGTTAAGCGGAATTTTGCTCGTTATCTTACTTTATTGAGAGGTGGAGGACATGGGGTATGACGTGAACGCGATTTTTCAGATTGCGGGCATCGGCATCATTGTCGCCATGATTCATACCGTGCTTAAGCAATCAGGCAAGGATGATTGGGCGCAATGGGTAACGCTAATCGGATTCATCGTTGTGTTGTTTATGGTGGCATCGTTCATCAATGACCTGTTTCAGGAAATCAAACGGGTTTTCCTGTTCCAATAGGGAGCGCCAAAATGGATATTATTCAGATTGTAGGGTTGGGAATTGTGGCCACCGTTCTTAGCCTGGTCGTAAAAGAGCAGAAGCCGATGTTTGCCTTTGTTCTGGCGACGGTTACAGGAGTTATCATCTTCCTATTTCTAATCGGAAAGATTTCTGATGTCATCCGGGTGCTTGAGGGTATTGCCATGCAGGCGAATGTTAACATTGTTTATCTGGATACAATCCTTAAAATCATCGGTATTGCTTATATTGCCGAGTTCGGCGCGCAGGTCACACGGGATGCAGGGCAGGGGGCGATTGCATCCAAAATCGAGTTGGCAGGCAAAATTCTTATTATGGTGCTGGCAATTCCCATTCTCTCCGTTATTGTCGAAACGATTATACAGCTACTCCCTTCATAAAAAGGTTGTGAAAATATGATGCAGAAATGGTTGCGCCTGTCGCTTTATATGGGACTGCTGCTTGTCCTGTTGTTTATATGGCGCCCTGTCAGCGCCGCCGAATCAGGAACGCCTGCTTCCACACCCCAAGACGCAATTGTGCAGGGTCAGCTGGAGAGGCTTGATACGAAGGATATTGAAGCGTTTTGGCAGAAGGTGCTGGACAAATATGGAGGGTACTTGCCGGAGAGTGAGGGGAAAAGCCTGTTCGAGATGGTAACAGGGGAAAAGGCATTCAGTTTTTCCGGTGTAGTACAGGGACTTGGATTTTTTCTTTTTCATGAACTGCTCATTAATGGTAAGTTGCTGGGTGCTATCCTCATTATTACCGTATTTGCTATGGTACTAGAGACGCTACAAACAGCTTTCGAAAAAAACTCTGTGAGTACTGTTGCATACGCGATTTCGTATCTTGTGCTTATAATTCTGGCGGTAAATAGTTTTCGGGTGGCAATTGATTTTGCTCAGGGAGCTATTCAGGATATGGTGAACTTTATGCTTGCGCTGATGCCGCTCGTTCTGGCGCTCCTGGCATCAACAGGTGGAATTACCTCAGCTGCTCTGTTCCATCCGATGGTTGTGTTTTTAGTCAATACAAGTGGCACGCTTATTTCCACAATCGTATTCCCGCTTCTATTTCTATCTACCGTGCTTAGCATCGTCAGCTCGTTCTCCGTGAAGTACCAACTGACTCGGCTGGCGCAGCTGTTGCGGACGATAAGCCTTGGGCTGATGGGAAGCTTTCTGACAATCTTTCTTGCTGTGCTCTCGCTTCAAGGAGCTACGGCCGCGGTGGCAGACGGGGTTGCTCTTCGTACCGCCAAGTACATCGCGGGTAACTTCATTCCGGTGGTTGGTCGGGTATTTGCGGATGCGGCCGAGACGGTGGTCGGGGCGTCACTGCTCGTCAAGAATGCGGTTGGCATGGCTGGTGTATTGGTGCTGCTCCTATTAGTCGCATTTCCGGCACTGAAGATTTTAATTCTAGCATTTGTTTACAATCTTTCTTCTGCCGTAATGCAGCCGCTTGGCAATAGCCCTATTCTCTCCTGTCTTGGCATCATCGGCAAAAATCTGCTGTTCATTTTCGCCGCGTTGGCTACGGTGAGCCTGATGTTCTTCCTGGCCATCACCATCGTCATCTCAGCTGCCAACGTTTCGGTCATGATGAGATAAGGGGGTGGCGATATGATGGCCATGCTGATTCTCTGGCTGAAGAAAATTATTCTGCTCGTACTGCTGGCTACGTTTCTGGACTTGCTTTTACCAAGCAATACGTACAGTAAATACGTCAAGCTAGTTATGGGGCTTCTGATTTTGCTAGCTTTGGTGTCACCTTTGTTGGATTTGTTCCGCAAAGACATCCCGTTCGCTCAACTTTCATTCGCCATAGAGAAGGGGGCCGGGCAAACACAGAACCCCGATTTTACAAGTGTGGATGCATTGGCCAAGAAACTTGCGGCTCAGAACGATCAGGAAACCAACCGTTATGTAGAGGAGCAAATAAGCGGATTGGTAAAAAAGCAAGTTGAAACTCAGCATGGTGTTCGTGTCCAACAGGTACATGTCCAGGTTAACTCGGAAGGACAGAAAACGGGACAGCCGATCGAACGCATCTCTGTTGTGTTGGCACCTGGAAAAGCGCAAGAGAAGGGTGGAAAGCAAAGCGAACAGGGCGTTTCTGTGGAACCGGTAAAGCCGGTCAAAGTAGAGATTTCTCTGGATAGCCGGAATGAAGGCGTCCACCCGCCCGCTGAAAAAGAACAGTCGGTCGCAGTAGTGGCTGAACAAAAACGTACCGAAGAAGCGATCGAGGCCGGGATTTCAGCAGCATGGAATGTGCCAGGTGACGCCGTGCGTATTACATGGTCTGACGCCGGAGAGGAGGGATAATCGATGACCAAGAAAGAAAAAGATACTCAAGACGGAACAAAGAAGCTAGGAAAGATGCAGTGGTTGATGGTAGCCGGTGCGCTTGGCATCGGGCTCATGCTGATGGGCTCCTTTTACACTTTCGATAAGGGGACTCCGAGTTCTCCTTCCCCCCCGGCAGCGGAGGGTGAACAAGCGGTGTTTGCCCAAAAAAAGCAAGAATCATACACCATGGAAGAGTATGAACAAATGTACGAGAAGAAGCTTAGAGAAGTACTGCAAACCATTACCGGAGTAGGGGATGTGTCGGTCATGGTCAATCTTGAATCTACGGAAGAAATTGTGGTCGAAAAAAACACGAATCATCAAACACAATCGACAAAAGAAGGCGACAAAGGGGCCACACGTGATATTGTCAACGAATCGACCCAGGAACAGGTCGTTATTACAAAAGGCGACGGAGGCGAGCGTCCGGTTGTAATGAAAACCGTCAAGCCGAAGGTGCGCGGGGTTGTTGTGGTGGCGACCGGTGCAAGTAACTTACAAGTAAAAGCATGGATTTTGGAGGCGGTACAAAAAGTGCTTGCCGTTCCTTCCTATAAAATTTCAATTCTGCCTAAAAAAGCTTAAGGAGGCTGAGTACGTATGGTGTTAAAAAAACAAACGGTTTGGTTGTTGTCCATGCTTGCCGTACTGGTCGTACTGTCGGCGTATTATCTGGTGCAAGGTCCATCAGAGCAAGTGCCTGTGACAAGCAAAAGCACGAATGAAGCGGCTGGCATACCGCCGGCACCTGCAGATAATAAAGGAATAAGCGTAGAGACGAAACAGGTGACCCCGCAGCCTGAAGGTATGCCGGTAACAACCCCGACAGATGATTACTTCATGGGATACAAAATGCAGCGTGATGCACAGCAGGAGCAGGAAATAGGGCAGTTTATGGAAGTAATGTCCAACAGTGATGCCAAGCCAGCAGCCATTGCCGAAGCAAGGAAAAAAATAGAGGAGTTATCAGCACTCAAGGATAATCAGACACAGGTGGAAGAACTGGTGAAATCGCTTGGCAACTATAAGGATGTTGTCGTTATTGCCAAAGATGATATGGTCCGGGTGGTTGTGCAGGCGGAAACGTTAAAACGAGATAAAGTGGTCGAGATTATCGGCGTAGTTAACCAGCACATGAAGGTGCCGGGCAAAAATATCGTAGTCAGCTACAAACCATAGATTGTCTGGATGGTCAGTGTGTGCACTGCACTAAGAGATACGGAAGTAAGGAGAAGAAGCGAAAGGGATTCGTGCCCGGGCCATGAACAGTGGCCCGTTTCTTTTGAGCGTATTACTTGAAAAATTCGCGGGGTGTATGCCAAACATTGCTTGCGCAGCGGAGCTGCACAAGAGCAACGGAGGCACTCGCGAATTTTTCTTGTTTTACCGTTTCTATGCACCGTGATTTCAGGGGTTTAATATGGGAAAAGGCAGTGCGAATTGATAAATAATTCAGTACATAATTAGTACCAAAAACATGACTTTATGCTATAATGTGTGGTGATACTTTATTACATAGACCATACAAAAAGTTAGGAGTGGACAAAGCATGCTTAAGATCCATGAGATTAGAGAAATTATTAAATTGGTTGATCAGTCCGCTATTACCGAGTTCAAAATCGAAGAAGAGGGCACAAAAATCAGCATTAAGAAAGGAACTGTTGCAAGCGTTTCCCAAGTAACGGCAATGCCTGCACCAGCGCCGCAAGCTGTGCCGACACCGACACCTGAACCTGTGGCGGCGCCGAAAGAAGTTGCACCGGCACCAATCCAGGCTGCAGCGCCGCAAGCAACTCCAGTTGCTACGGAAGAAGTAGAAGAGGCTGGCCTGCATAAGATTACCTCTCCGATGGTGGGTACCTTCTATCAATCATCCGAGCCGGGAGCAGCTGCATATGTAAAAGTAGGAGACAAAGTCAAAAACGATAGTGTCGTATGCATTGTAGAAGCGATGAAGCTGTTCAATGAAATTGAAGCAGAAGTATCCGGCGAGATCGTTAAAGTGTTGGTGGAAGACGGCCAACTTGTAGAGTATGGACAACCTCTCTTCCTTGTGAAGCCGGAATAAAGGAGGGCTTCCATGTTTAAAAAAATACTCATTGCTAACCGTGGAGAGATTGCTGTTCGTGTCATCCGTGCCTGTCATGAGTTAGGAATACAAACGGTCGCTGTTTATTCTTCAGCAGATAAGGAAGCGCTGCATGTACGTATGGCTGATGAAGCGTATTGTATTGGACCGACTGCTTCAAAAGACAGTTACCTGAACATGACGAATTTGATGAGCGTCGCGACGAAAGCAGGCGTTGACGCGATTCATCCGGGATACGGATTTCTAGCGGAGAATGCCGATTTCGCAGAGATTTGCTCTGCTTGCAATATTACGTTCATCGGGCCTGAACCACAAGCTATTATCAAGATGGGAGACAAGAATGTCGCACGCGAGACGATGAAGAACGCAGGTGTGCCTATCGTCCCGGGTACTGACGGTCTGATTGAAGATATTGACGAAGCAGTCAGCATTGCTGAAGAAGCCGGGTACCCCGTTATTATTAAGGCAACGGCCGGTGGCGGCGGTAAAGGCATGCGTGTGGCTCGTTCTCAAGAAGAACTTATTTCTTCCGTGCGCCAGGCACAGCAGGAAGCGAAAAATGCATTCGGCAACCCGGGCGTATACCTGGAGAAATACCTTGAAGACACACGTCATATCGAGATTCAAATCATTGCAGACAAGCATGGGAACGTATGTCATCTTGGCGAGCGCGATTGCTCCATTCAGCGTCGTCATCAGAAGCTAGTAGAGGAGGCGCCGTCTCCTGCGCTGGATGAAGAAACACGCCAGCAGATGGGAAGCGCGGCCGTTGCGGCAGCTAAAGCCGTGAATTATCACGGTGCGGGTACGGTGGAATTCCTGCTTGATAAAGACGGCCGGTTCTACTTTATGGAGATGAACACGCGTATTCAAGTTGAGCATCCAGTAACCGAGCTTATTACCGGTATTGATTTGATTAAAGAACAAATCATGGTGGCTGCAGGCTATCCACTTTCCTTCAAACAGGAAGACGTCGTGATTGACGGCTGGGCTATTGAATGTCGTATCAATGCAGAGAATCCGGCCAAGAAATTCATGCCGTCTCCGGGTACGATCCAGTTCTATCTTCCTCCGGGCGGATTTGGCGTACGTGTGGACAGTGCAGTCTATCAAGGCTATCAAATTACACCATTCTATGATTCGATGGTAGCGAAGATTATCGTCTGGGGCAAAGACCGAGATGAAGCAATTCAGCGTATGAAGCGTGCATTATCCGAGATGGTGATTGAAGGCGTTCATACAACAATTCCTTTCCATCTCAAGCTGCTTGAGCATGAAATGTTCGTGGAGGGCACGTTCAACACGAAGTTTTTAGAGATATATGACTTGAAAATTGAAGAATAATTACTAAAAATGACACCTTCTTCAAAGGCGTAAATTGTATTCTTTTCCTCTCCTTTGCTATAATAAGCAAAGAATCGCACTTTGAAGGAGGTGTTTTGTGTTGGATAATGGAATTGAATTCTCACAACTGGAGCTAGGCAAGATTGAAATCGCTCCGGAAGTTATTGAAGTGATTGCCCATATGGCAGGCTCCGAGGTACCTGGAGTAGCAGGTTTGAGCAGTGGAGTGGTCGGTGATTTCGTTGAGCGTCTTGGACGCAAAAGCAGCCGTGGCGTACGTGTGGATATTAAAGAAAGAGAAGCGACCATCGATCTTTATATCATCGTGGAATTTGGACAGCAAATCCCTGATGTAGCGTATAAGGTGCAGGAGAATGTACGGGAGTCTATTCAGAATATGACAGGGCTTGTGGTAACACAAGTAAACGTACATATCGTCGATGTTTTGCTAAAGCAAGAAAAAGAGAAAAAAGTAGCTGGAAATCATGAAGAAGTTCACCGAGTTCGGTAAGCGGAACGCACAACCTGGCGTTTCGCCGGTAGGAGGGCGTCTGTGAATTTATTTGATCGTTTTATTCTTACGTTATATAGTCTGGCGCTGGTAGTTATTTCGTTATTTGTCATGGCGACCAGTCTCAATTTGATTTCATCAACATACATTACGAGTGCCATTGAAGAAATTTATACGTCGTCCCAGGTAGGGATGATTTACTTTGTCGCAGCCGCAATTTTCTTCTTAATCAGTCTGAAATTTTTATTTACAAGCGTACGTGCTCGCGGAGACAGAGGTCGTGCCGGAGTATCTGTTCACAATCCGACCGAATACGGGGATGTGCGAATTACTCTGGAAACGATTGAAAGCATTGCTACCGCTGCGGCGCGTCGTATTCGCGGCATTCGCGACCTGAAGGCGCGTGTCCGTGCAGAAGAGAACAAAACTTCCATCCACGTTAAAGTGACGGTAGACGGAGAGACGCCGATTCCCGGTCTGGTGGAGCAGGTGCAGCAGGTTACAAAGGAACGCGTAGAAACGATTGCCGGCCTGGCGATTGCTGAAGTTACGGTGCTTGTGTCTGAAGTGGCACAGCCCGGTACAGGAGCACGCGTCCGGCGGGTAGAATAGAGGGATTCGCATGTTCTGGCAATTCATTCTGGAGAATCGGGGAAAAGCGTTCGGCTTGGCGGCGGGTTTCATTTTCGGTCTACTCTTTTTGTGGGTCGGTTTTCTCAAAACAATCGTATTTGCCGTATTTGTGGCGACCGGTTTTTATATCGGCCGCAAGTTTGACAATGAAGAAGATGTAGGCGAAGTGCTTGACCGCATTCTTCCGGGAAAGTTTACGAAACGGTAGATATGCAACCAGGTGGACAATCGCACACAGCAAAAGCGTCAAATCTCGGTATTCAGGGGTTTGGCGCTTTTTGCGGTAAAATGGTGGGACAAAGTATTTCCAAGGGAGTAAGGATTTGATAAACTCAAGGAATGGTTATTTTTTGTGCAGGTAAAGCTATATAAAATGAAACTTCGACAAATAAAAGGTGGTAACAAATGAATCGACATCAATCCCGCGAGAAGGCGGTACAAGTATTATTTTCGATTGATATGACCCAGGCTGCACCAGAGGATGTGCTCACTAACCTGCTGGAAGAAGAAGAAAATGAACAGGCGGAGAGCCAGGCGCAAAATACCGAGTTTTTAACCGAACTGGTAAAAGGCACAGTGATGCATCAGGCCGATATTGATCGTAACATTAGCAAATATCTGCGAGGATGGACGATGGGGCGATTAGCGAACGTGGACCGCGCGATTTTACGTTTGGCCGGGTATGAGATGATGCATCGGAACGATATTCCAGTAAAAGTGACGTTGAATGAAGCGATCGAACTGGCCAAAATCTACGGAACGGATGATTCGCCGAAATTTATCAATGGTGTGCTGTCCAGTTTGGTGAAGGATCTGGAAAAAAGTGAACAAAAAGGACAATAACTGATGGATGTAGTACTTGGCATTGATACGAGTAACTATCGGACCTCTCTTTGTCTTGTTGATACAGGCGGACGAGTCGTAGCCGAAGAGAAGGAACTGTTGACGGTGGAAGCTGGTGAGCGTGGCCTACAACAATCTGCTGCACTGTTTCAACATGTTAAGCGGCTGCCCGAGCTGGCGCACCGTATGACAACAGAAGGTCGGAAGGTGGTGGCTATTGCGGTGAGCCGCACCCCACGGCCAGTGGAAGGCAGTTATATGCCCGTATTTCTTGCCGGACAGATGGTAGCAGAGTTAATGGCCCATTTTTTTCATGTGCCTGTGTATTATACGTCTCATCAGGAGGGGCACATTGCAGCCGGAGAATATACGCTGGCGCAACCGATTGCAGTAGACAGGTTTCTTGCAGTGCATCTGTCCGGTGGAACGAGCGAAGTGCTGGATTGCACGAAACGGGTCGGAGGATACGAAATCGAATGCATTGGCGGTACACAAGATTTGCATGCGGGACAATTAATTGACCGGATTGGTGTAGCGTTAGGACTTCCTTTTCCAGCGGGGCCGTACCTCGAAGAGATGGCGAGGCAGGCGGGAGAGAACGGTCTTGCTGTTCCTTCTTCTGTAGCAAGGTATACATTTAGTTTCTCAGGACCTGAGGCGGCTCTCATGCGTGCGATAAAACAGAATGTTCCGCCAGCGCAGATTGCCCGTGCGGCGGAAAAATGTATCGCAGCTACACTGGAGAAAGCGCTTCGTACGGCTACTGAAGACGGATACCCGAAAGATATTCTTATAGTAGGCGGCGTGTCTGCCAATACGTATATTCGCGAGCGGCTTACGAAACGGCTGACACACCGGGCGGTCGGTGCCCGTCTGTACTTTGCAGATCCTCTATATGCGGGGGACAATGCATTCGGTGTGGCACGCATTGGTCTTTTGCAATTTCTAGCTGGTTATAAAGGCGAACATTCTGATTGAAATCTGAAATATATTTCGTAATTTACCTTTGCAATCTTCCGTTTGATTCGCTACACTGAAAAGGAAGGCGAGAACTTACATTTTCTTAATATTTTCAATTGAACGGGAGGATATGCGATATGTCAGCACATATTATTGTGGGCGCCGAAGTAGCGTCCGAAATCCGCGCGGCATTAAAAGAAGAAGTAGGCCAATTAAAGGAGCAGGGCATCCATCCGGGACTTGCGGTCATTCTTATAGGTGATGATCCAGCTTCTCATTCATATGTAAAAGGAAAAGAAAAAGCGTGCCATGAAATTGGTATCTATTCTGAAGTTATTCGGCGCGATGCTTCCATCACACAGGAAGAACTGCTAGGAATGATTGAGGAATATAACCAAAATCCGAACATTCATGGAATTCTGGTGCAGCTTCCGTTGCCGAAGCATATCTCCGAAAAAGCGGTCATTGACGCGATTAGTCCGGAGAAAGACGTGGATGGGTTTACTCCTGTAAATGTGGGCAACATGCTAATCGGCAACGATTGTTACTTGCCGTGTACGCCACATGGAATCATTGAACTGATTAAACGTTCGGGTCAGCCGATTGAAGGCAAGCACGCAGTCGTTATTGGACGTAGTAATATTGTAGGGAAGCCGGTTGCTATGTTATTATTGCAGGAAAATGCTACTGTAACTGTGGCACATTCGCGGACGAAAGATCTTGCGTCTATTACGCGTCAGGCGGACATTCTGGTTGTGGCCGTTGGCCGTGCTGAGATGATTGGCGCCGAACATGTAAAAGTCGGAGCTGTAGTTATTGATGTCGGTGTAAACCGGAATGAAGCAGGCAAGCTTGTGGGCGATGTTCATTTTGATTCCGTCAAGGAAGTCGCAAGTTATCTGACTCCAGTACCGCGTGGTGTGGGACCGATGACGATTACGATGCTGATGAAAAATACAGTGGACGCGGCGAAGAAAGCAGCACGCGTTGCACAAGAGAAATAGAGCGAGGGGAAGGAAGAGAACTGTGCAGGATACCCGGCAAATTTTTTCGGTTAGAGACCTTACGCGCTACATTAAAGATGCATTCGATTTTGATGAAGTGCTGCAGAATGTATGGGTGCGAGGCGAGCTATCCAATTTCGTGCATCACTCCCGAGGACATATGTATTTTACGGTCAAGGACGAAGAATGCAAAATTAAAGGCGTAATGTTTGCCGGGAATAACCGGTATCTCAAATTCATTCCTAAAAACGGAACCCGGGTGCTTATCCGCGGTTCTGTTTCTGTGTATGAACGGGACGGGCAGTATCAGCTATATGCGAAAGAGATGCAGCCGGACGGCATCGGGAGCCTTTATATGGCATTTGAACAGCTTAAGGAAAAGCTGGAGAAGGAGGGGCTGTTCGATGAGCGCAATAAAAAGGCAATTCCCCGGTATCCATCCAGGATCGGTGTCATTACCTCGCCTACTGGTGCTGCGGTGCGTGATATTATTACGACCATTCGCCGGAGGTATCCAGTTGCAAACGTATTGCTGTATCCGGTTGCGGTGCAAGGAGAACATGCTGCGCCATCTATTAGCCGCGCAATTAACGAGATGAATGAGCGCCAGGATGTCGATGTGCTGATTGTCGGCCGGGGTGGCGGATCGATTGAGGAGTTGTGGGCATTTAACGAAGAAGCAGTAGCCCGCAGTATTTCATGTTCACGTATTCCTGTGATTTCGGCTGTAGGGCATGAAACGGATTATACGATCGCAGATTTTGTAGCCGACGTGCGTGCGGCTACGCCTACAGCAGCGGCAGAACTTGCGGTACCCCATATACAGGAGTTGCATCATCGTATTGATGTATTGTCGGGGCGTGTTGCAACTTCACTTCGCCATCAGGTGAAACGTCTTCGTGAGCGGCTAGAGCGCCTGCAGCGTTCGTATGTGCTACGTCAGCCGGAACGCCATGTCATGCAATATGAGCAGGAGCTGGACCGGCTACAGCAACGACTCGTGCGGGCAACTGAACAATATCGTATACAGAAACAGGCACGATGGAAAGAAATGCACCGGCATTTGTTGCAATATAACCCAACGGCAACGATACAGCGCGAGCGCGAGCGTCTGCATAATCGGCAGGAGCGCCTGGAGCGTGCGATGAGAATGCTGGTCAAAGAACGAGAACAAAAGCTCGATCGTCAAATCGGTAAGCTAGATGCATTGAGCCCGCTAAAAGTAATGAAGCGTGGCTATTCGCTTGTATTTAAAGAAGCGGAAGGAAAACAGAATCTGGTAACCGCAGTAGGACAAACGGCGGTAGGTGAGAAGGTCGCTGTTCGTTTGGCTGACGGAGCGCTCATATGCCGGGTCGAGGAGACGCAAAAGGGGGATATCAATGGGTAAGAAAAAGACAGAAGTACCATTCGAAGAGGCGATGAAGCAGTTGGAAGAAGTCGTACAGCAACTTGAAGCGGGGGATGTTCCGTTAGAGAAAGCGATTGCCTTATTCCAGGAGGGGATGGAACTGTCCAAGCAGTGCAGCGAGAAGCTAACCGATGTGGAACAGAAAATAGAGATGCTGCTGGAGCAGGAAGGCGAACGGGTCGCCGTTCCGTTTCAATTGGAGGGAGATGACGAGTGAGCAACGTGCAGCTAAAAGAATATATTAACGAAAAGGTGGCGCTAATTTCCGATCGTCTTGCTGTGTATGCGGATGTGCAGGAAGTTCCGGATACGCTCCGGAACGCGATGGCGTACTCGCTTTTGGCTGGAGGTAAACGGCTGCGTCCCTTATTTGTACTTGCGACACTTGAATCGTTCGGCAAGCCGATAGAACCGGGTATTCCCGTTGGTTGTGCGGTCGAAATGATACATACGTACTCTCTTATTCATGATGATTTGCCAGCTATGGATGATGATGATTTCCGTCGAGGAAAACCGACAAACCATAAAGTGTATGGGGAAGCGATGGCCATTCTTGCAGGAGACGCGCTTTTGACGTATGCTTTTGAAACGGTATGCGAGGCGCAAGCCTATAACATTCCTGCAGACAGCATCCTGAAAATCGTACGCGAATTGTCGTCGTACGCTGGTGCTAGAGGAATGGTTGGCGGCCAATGCGCCGATATGGAAGGCGAGAATACGCGGCTGACGCTTGAACAATTGCAGTATATTCATCAACATAAAACCGCTGACCTTCTTGTATTTTGTGTGCGTGCTGGCGCGATTCTTGCCGGGGCCGAGGAGAGACAGCTCGCGCTCCTGACTCGTTATGCCAACAATATTGGGCTTGCATTCCAGATCCAAGATGATATTTTGGATGTGACGGGTGACGAGATGAAAATCGGAAAACCGGTGGGAAGCGATGAGAAGAGCAGCAAATCTACGTACCCTTCCCTTATTGGTATGGAAGAATCGCAGGCTACACTCCAGCGCTTAGTGGATGAGGCGAATGAAGCACTTACCGCAGCAGGACTTACGGATACCAGCATTCTGCGCGCTCTCGCAACGTTTGTTATTGAGCGGGATCACTAAAAATCGCATGAAGAATAAAGAATGATAAAGCGATGCTATTAAAGTAGAGCAAGAGGCGAAACCGTTCCCCCTTGCTCTTTTATATTGGTGTTTATACGTTGTTTGTGATACCATGTTCTTGATTTACGTTTGAGAAAACAAGTATCATATATATTACTATTTAAGTAAAAACTAGAATGAAATGTTGAAAGTGAGGAGTTTTCTTTGCTATCCGATATTAACTCCCCTCAAGACCTGAAAAAGTTAAATGTATCGCAATTGAATACATTAGCGGAAGAAATCCGCGAATTTTTAATTGAAAACCTTTCGGTAACGGGGGGGCACCTGGCACCTAATCTGGGCGTGGTCGAATTAACGCTGGCGCTTCACTATATTTTTGAAAGTCCAAAGGACAAGCTTATTTGGGATGTCGGCCACCAGGCTTACGTGCATAAGATGTTAACCGGACGAATGGATCGTTTTCATACGCTACGTCAGTACAAAGGACTGTGCGGATATCCGAAATGCAGCGAGAGTGAGCATGATGTTTGGGAGACCGGTCATAGCAGTACCTCTTTGTCTGCGGCGATGGGTATGGCAATCGCCCGCGACTTGAAGCGGGAGCGCAGCAAAGTTGTAGCTATTATCGGCGATGGTGCCCTGACTGGTGGTATGGCCTTTGAAGCAATGAACCATATGGGTCATGAGAAACGCGATGTGACAGTTATTTTGAATGATAACGAAATGTCGATTGCGCCGAACGTGGGAGCCTTACATAACTATCTTGGTAAGCTCCGCACAAACGACGGATATAAGCGAGTGAAAGAAGAGGTCGAGTCTTTACTGAAGAAAGTGCCGGCTGTTGGCGGGACAATGGCCAAGCTGGCAGAACGCCTGAAGGACGGGCTAAAATATTTAATGGTATCGGGCATTTTGTTTGAAGAACTAGGCTTTACGTATCTTGGACCAGTGGATGGCCATGATCTGCCGACGTTGATGGAGGCGTTGCGCCAGGCCGCTTATACGAAAGGACCGGTACTGGTCCACGTTATTACCAAGAAAGGAAAAGGTTACACCCCTGCAGAAGCCGATTCTGATGTGTTCCATGGTGTAGGTACGTATAAAATCGAAAGCGGAGAAGTATTGAAAACGGAAGGGCCGCCAAGCTATACAAGCATTTTCGCACGGACGCTCGAAAAGCTGGCAGAAACCGACCCACGCATTGTAGCCATTACTGCCGCAATGCCGGGCGGGACAGGCTTGAACCGGTTTGCATCGAAATATCCGGAACGTTTCTTTGATGTTGGGATTGCCGAACAGCATGCGACAACGATGGCTGCAGGCATTGCTACCCAGGGATTGAAGCCTGTATTTGCCGTGTATTCCACGTTTTTGCAACGAGGTTATGACCAGTTGGTACATGACGTAAGCCGTCAGAATTTAAATGTATTATTTGCAATTGATCGGGCAGGCCTTGTCGGTGCTGATGGAGAGACGCACCAGGGCGTATTCGACATTGCTTATATGCGTAGCCTACCCAACATGACTATAATGATGCCAAAAGATGAGAATGAACTTCAGCATATGATGTATACGGCTTTGCAGCATAATGATGGCCCGATTGCCGTTCGTTATCCGCGCGGCAGCGGGGAAGGTGTTGACTTAGATACTGAATATAAGCAACTGCCGATCGGAAAGGCAGAAATTCTTCGTTCGGGCTCCCATGTAGCTATCCTGGCATTTGGTAACATGGTTCCTACCGCTCAGAAAGCGGCAGATGCGCTTGCCGCGGAAGGCATCACTCCAATGGTCGTCAATGCGCGTTTCGCCAAACCGCTCGACGAGGAGTTATTGTTCACGTTAGCACGGGACGGCTACACAGTGATTACGCTTGAGGAGGGTGCCGTACAGGGAGGATTCGGTAGTGCGGTGCTGGAATGCTATGCGCAGGCCGGATATCATGATATGGTTGTTGAGCTGATGGGTATTCCTGATTATTATGTAGAGCACGGTAGCGTGAAAGAACAACGGGCTGAAGTGGGATTGACTCCCGAGAATGTAGCCCAAAAAGTACGTTCTCTGTGGCCTGCAAGGAGGCAACGAGCGTAACTGATGAGTACAAAAGAGAGAATAGACGTACGCTTGGTTCAGGAAGGTTTTTTTCCAAGCCGGGAAAAAGCAAGGGCTGCCATTATGGCAGGCCTTGTCTTTGTCGGACAGGAACGCTGTGACAAAGCAGGAATGAAAGTGGAAACAAATAAGCCCATTACAGTCAAAGGGCAGGTGCATCCGTATGTAAGTCGCGGTGGACTGAAGCTTGAGAAAGCGATTCAGGCATTTGATATTGATTTGAAGGACGCGGTTGTCATGGATATCGGCGCGTCCACCGGCGGATTTACAGACTGTGCCCTGCAGCACGGTGCCCGTCTGGTATATGCTATTGATGTCGGATACGGTCAACTGGACTGGTCCCTTCGCCAGAACGAAAATGTAGTGGTAATGGAGAGAACGAACTTTCGTCATCTTAAAGTGGAGGAGTGGAGCGGAGAGAAGATTCAGTTTGCCACCATTGATGTTTCTTTTATTTCTCTTCGTCTTATATTGCCCGTCCTCAAAGATTTTCTAAAGCCTGGAGCCCGAGTGTTGGCGCTCGTAAAACCGCAGTTCGAAGCGGGACGGGAACAGGTTGGCAAGCATGGGGTCGTGCGCGATCCGAATGTGCACGAAGAAGTGTTGCGCATGATGACAGAATTCAGCGAAGAACTTGGATTTATTGTGCGTGGACTTTCCTTTTCACCAATTACAGGCGGCGAGGGAAATATCGAATTTCTGCTACATCTCGAATGGAGCGAAGACCCGGCAACATCTGCGCGACTCGACCATGAAGCGGATATCGCCCGTGTTGTTCATGAGGCGCATGCTACATTTTAGGGAAGAGGAGAAGCAGGAGCTCTGAGGGGCTTCCTGCTTTTTTTGCATTTTTATGCATCGTGTAAAGAAAGCATGTATAATAAGAAAGACAGGCAATATCACCCTAGCTAATCGAGGTGTTAGTCGTGACGGCGATAGGTATTGTAGCGAATGAACAGAAAACAAAAGCATGGTCTGTAGCCAAAGAATTGGTGCGTTTATTGAAAGAAAAACGAGTAGGCGTATACATAGACCATGTAGTGGCTTCTCATATCGGACGGCAAGAGCTTGCGCTTCCGATAGATAAATTTCATGAAGTAGTGGATATTATTTTCGTGCTGGGCGGAGATGGAACACTCATCGGACTGGCGAGGGAAATCGCGCCGTACCCGATTCCGATCCTTGGTATTAATCTGGGTAATCTTGGATTTCTTTCTGAATCTGAGCCTGAGGATTTGCCGCATGCGGTCGATCGGATTTTGAGTGGAGAATATTGTGTAGAAGATAGGATGATGCTCCATACAGAAGTCATTCGTAAGGGCAAACATATTCATGAGGCAGTAGCGCTCAATGATGTTGGCATCGCCAAGGGAAGTTTCGGACGAATGATTAAATGCAGTGTCTATGTAGATGATTTATATGTGGCAACGTACAATGGCGATGGGCTCATTGTTTCTACACCTACTGGATCCACGGCATATTCCCTTTCGGCGGGTGGACCCATCGTGGTGCCATACATTAACGCCATTTTACTTACTCCAGTAGCACCTCATTCATTGACAGCCCGTCCACTTGTCTTGCCGGCGAATGAGGAAATCCATGTTGTTATTGATGCGACGCATAATGATCTCGGATTAACGATTGATGGTCAGTTGGGTTATCAGTTGGAGGTCGATGATGAAATCGTCATCCGGCGATCGCCTCACATTACATCGCTCATTAAATGGAAAGAGCGCAGCTTTTTTGAAGTGGTGCGCAAGAAATTGCAAGGGGAGAACGGATAAATGGAAGAAAATGAACGCATGGCTGGAGGAAAGAATATGAACAAGGGCCAACGACATATCAAAATTAGGGAAATCATTGCCCGAAATGATGTGGAAACACAGGATGAACTGGTTGACCTGTTGTGTGATGCAGGATTTAACGTCACACAAGCGACCGTTTCACGAGATATCAAGGAACTACATTTAGTAAAAGTACCAACCAATGATGGGCGTTATAAGTATTCGCTTCCGGCTGATCAACGTTTTAATCCGCAGCATAAGCTGAAGCGAACATTAATCGATAGCTTCGTGAGCATTGATCGGACCGATAATTTGCTTGTAATGAAGACAATGCCCGGAAATGCCAATGCAATTGGCGCATTAATCGATAACTTGGAATGGCCAGAAATTCTAGGAACGATTTGCGGGGACGATACCATCCTGATTATATGCCGCGGCAAAGACAACGCGACCGATATGTCACAGCGGTTTATTGATATGCTATAGGCACATACGGGAGGGTTGGACATGTTGCTTGAGTTAACAATTCGTAATTTTGCCGTAATCAAGGAGGTCTCCGTTTCATTTGGACGGGGCCTTACGATTTTAACGGGGGAAACTGGTGCGGGAAAATCAATCCTAATTGACGCCATCAGTCTGTTGCTTGGTGGACGAGGTTCCGCCGATTATGTCCGATACGGATGTAAAAAAGCCGAAATCGAAGGATTGTTTGAATTTGAAGCGAATGCACCGGCTTTGTCCTTGATGGAAGAAATGGGAATCGAGGTTGAAGAAAGGACCATTATCATCCGACGGGAGTTAGCCAGTACCGGTAAAACCATCTGCCGGATTAACGGACAGATGGTGACATTATCGATGCTACGGGATGTAGCACCTTGGCTAATCAATATTCATGGACAACATGAGCATCAATCCCTTATGCAAGGCGATAGGCATATGGAGTGGCTGGACGCATTCGGTGACGAAAAAATTGCACCTGCATTCCGCGAATTCTCTAAGCTATACGGAATATATCGTCAACTCGTTTCGGAGCTTGAATACATGTCAACTAACGAACGGGAAATGGTGCAGCGTATGGATATGCTTCGTTTTCAACTGCAGGAAATTGTTGAGGCTAACCTCAGACCATTAGAGGATGAGGAATTAATTAAAGAACGGAAGAAGCTGTCCGGTGGAGAAAAGCTGGCGCATAGCCTCGAAGATGCATATCGCTCATTAGTCGGGGAGCAACGTGGTGTTGATTGGATCAGCAATGCTGTGAGTCATCTTGAAACAGTGCTTGAATATGATGAAGAGCTAAAAGAGACGCATCAGATGGTGGAAAGCGCATTTTATCAATTAGAGGAAGCTGCACGACTCGTGCGTGATTACCGTGACACAATCGAATTCGATCCAGAGAGGCTGATGCAGATTGAAAGCCGTCTGGATGAAATTAATCGGTTGAAACGCAAGTATGGACTGTCGGTCGATGAAATCCTTGAATATGCAGCTTCGATTGAAGACGAACTCGATAGCATGGAGAATAGGGAGACGCGCATTGAAGAAATTCAGAAAAAGCTGAAGGAAGTGGCGCTTGATTTGGCGGTAGAAGCCACGGAGTTATCGCAGATACGTAAGCAGATAGCGACTATACTGGCTCAGGCAATCGAACAAGAGCTAAAGGAACTTCACATGGGACGGGCCCGTTTTGAAATTGCAGTTAATCAACAGGAAGATGAGCGCGGCCTCGAAGTGGATGGAATGCGTCTGCGTGTAACGGCAAACGGCATCGATACGGTGGAGTTTCTTATTGCTCCCAATCCAGGCGAGCCGCTGCGTTCGGTTAGTAAAATCGCCTCTGGTGGAGAGTTGTCCCGGATTATGCTGGCGATGAAGACCATTCTGGCTGATGCAGAAAACATTGATACGATGATTTTTGATGAGGTCGATACAGGTGTTAGCGGACGCGCTGCACAGGCGATTGCCGAGAAGTTGGTCCGTGTCTCACGCAGACGTCAGGTGCTTTCCATTACACATCTACCGCAAGTAGCCAGCATGGCGGATACACACCTGCGGATCGAAAAACACATGAACGAGAACGAGACAGAAACGAAAGTACAAGCGCTGCCGTATGAGGAGCGTGTTGTGGAATTGGCCCGGATGCTTGGAGGTGCCCAGGTAACAGAAACGACGAAGAGCAATGCAAGGGAAATGCTTGATCAGGCTGAAGAGCTAAAGAAAAGAACAGAAGGATAAGCAGGAAGAGATTGTTTCGGAACAGGGGTTATAAATGCGTCCCACTACGGCAACATTATTATTACAGATATATGGAGGTGTAGGTAGGGAACGTGTAGGAGCGTGATGACCCGTTGAACACCCGAAACAAGAAGAAAACAATAATTGGCTGTATCGTAATTGCACTCGCTCTTCTCACTTTCTCTTCAACCCCTTTTCAACAGTTTGCTTCATTTCCTGAGAAAATCCGCATGTTTCAGGGTTCGCTCGCTCAACTTTCCCTTACCATGCCTGTGACGGCAACGCTTACGTCCACTGACCCCGATGTTGTGCATGTCAGCTCGGCTGTAGCGTCTGAACAAGTGGATTTGCGCAAGCCGCTCACCATCCAGCCGGGGAAGCCGGGTGGAGCGAAACTGACGGTTAAACTCGGAAGCATCCCGGTTAAGACGGTAGATGTAGAAGTGTTGCCAGAGTTAAAAGTAATTCCAGGAGGGCAGTCCATTGGCGTCCAACTGCATACGGCAGGTGTGCTCGTTGTCGGACATCATCTTGTGGAGAGTCAGGGTAAGAAATTCTCGCCAGGCGAAGTCGCTGATATTAAAGTCGGGGATATGATTACTGGTATTGACAGCACACGTATTCGCAGTATGGATGAAGTGGGAAAGCTAGTAGATGAAGCAGGAAAACGTGGAAAGACCGTAAAGCTTGAAATCGTGCGCGGTAAGCAAACGCTTGTGGCTGACCTTAAACCGGCTCTAGACGATAAAGACAAAAAGTATCGAATGGGTTTGTATATCCGCGATTCAGCTGCGGGTGTTGGTACATTAACATTCTTCGAGCCGAAAAGTCAGAAGTACGGAGCTCTGGGACACGTAATTTCCGACATGGATACCGGAAAGCCGATCACTGTCGGTGAAGGGCACGTTGTACAATCAAGTGTTACATCCATTGAGCCTGGAAAAAGTGGTGCACCAGGCGAGAAATACGCCACATTTCGTAATGAACGCGTCAAATTGGGTACGATTGAAAAAAATACTCCATTCGGGATTTTCGGCAAAATGAATCAGCTTCCGGCACAGGCGCTTGAGACCCAACCGATACCGATCGCTTTGGGTGAGCAAGTCAAACCGGGCCCGGCTGAGATTTATACGGTTGTAGACGATCAAAAGGTGGAAAAATTTAAAATTGAGATCGTCAACGTTGTACCGCAGAAGTATCCAGCCACTAAGGGCTTGATTCTTAAAGTAACAGATCCTGTTCTGCTGAAAAAGACCGGAGGAATTGTGCAGGGAATGAGCGGAAGTCCAATTATTCAAGACGGCAAGCTAGTAGGAGCAGTAACGCATGTATTCGTTAACGATCCGACCAGTGGTTATGGCACATACATTGAATGGATGCTGCAGGATGCCGGTATTGACCTTCGCAAGGAAATGGATGAAAAACGCAGGGCAAGTTAATTCCCTGCGTTTTTTTCTGTCTTTTCGTCGAAATGGCAAGAGATTGGTCGAAAAGTAATGTTTTCCATTTTGCAGGAGTTACACAAACTTCGTCGAATTACAAGTACGTAGGTCAGATATATACTGATTTTTACACATAGGAGACATTTTGTCATAGGTGTAGTGTAAGAGGATTTACATTCCTATAACGAAAAAATATACTAAAAATAGTAGTGCAGAAGGGGCGAAGCCATTTTGAAGAACATTCGAGTTATTCTTGCGGATGACAACAGGGAATTTACAGAATTGCTTCAGGAGTATCTGAACGACCAGGATGACATTGAAGTGGTGGGTGTCGCATTTAACGGGAATGATGTACTGAACTTGTTAAATCATACATTGCCTGATGTGTTAATTCTTGACATTGTAATGCCGCATTTGGATGGACTGGCGGTGCTGGAGCAAATCCGTGGTATGAAGCTGCCATCTATGCCTAAGATTATCATGCTGACAGCATTCGGGCAGGAGGAAATTACGAAGAAGGCAGTAGAGCTTGGCGCATCGTATTATATTTTGAAACCGTTTGATATGGAAGTTCTGGCAAATCGTCTGCGACAGGTTGCAGGGTTAACTTCAACCGTCCATCACAATTTGCGAACGACTTCACTGCCTTCTAAAGGTAAAAATCTGGACCAGAACATTACAAATATTATTCATGAAATCGGAGTACCTGCGCATATTAAAGGCTATTTATATTTACGTGAAGCCATCACGATGGTGTACAACGATATGGAATTGCTCGGTTCCATTACCAAAATTCTATATCCAGAAATCGCGAAAAAATTCAATACGACCGCCAGCAGGGTGGAGCGGGCGATTCGCCATGCGATTGAAGTGGCCTGGAGCCGGGGCAACATGGATTCCATCGGTAAGCTGTTCGGCTATACGGTGAGCAACAGCAAAGCGAAGCCGACCAACTCCGAGTTCATTGCCATGGTGGCTGACAAGCTTCGGATCGAACACCATGTGAGTTAAAATGACACAGAAGGCACGAACGTCTCTTATTCCTTAGATTTTTAATAAGTCTGGCGAATAAGGGACGTTTATTTTTGAAGGTTTTGTTAGAAAAATAAACGCGGGAAAAACCGTGCTTTTCGTATTGCCTGTGTAAGCAAACGGAAAGGAGACTTGCCCCGCGTTGAAATCACATGAAGAACATGGTATTTTTATAGTGTTGTTGGAATTTTAGAGATGTAGAGGAGTGAGTCGTAAAGTATATGAGAAAAGCATACATGGTGATTTCAATTATTATTGTACTCTCTCTTGTATTGTCCCTCATCCTGCCATTTTTGTAGTAGGACAAGATACTTCATTTCCTTCAATGGGCACGGAAAAATCGGTCATGCAGGTTTAGCTTAGCATCAAGTTGCTGGCTAATTTTCACTACATCAGGATGAGAGAGACTCTTTTTTTCTTTTGCAAGTTTATACATATTTTCCCGTAATTGGGTAATCTCCCGTTGTAAGGACTCCAGTTGACTCATCAGTGACATATCGTTATGTTCCATACATATGCATATCATTTTTTTGCCTCCCTTCACCATGGCGGCTTATGCAAATGACAAATTATTACTTTCTGCTTACCCCGCATCGTTATAGACGAAACTAGACAAGTCTGATGGAAGTTTTACTTTATTATTTTTTAGTATATCGTTCTTGAACATTCATTATGCCAGTATAATGCGAATTTTTTCCATTTGCCGCTGCAAAGCAGTTTCATTAGCTGTATATTTGGAGACTTATAATAAATTCTCACGACAAACAGGAGGAAATATCCCGATGGAGATGCTGAAAGACAAAAACATTCTAGTGATGGGTGTGGCTAACAAACGGAGCATTGCCTGGGGCATTGCACAATCGCTGCATGAAGCAGGTGCCAATCTGGTGTTTACGTATCAGGGAGAACGACTGAAAGCCAGCGTAGAAGAGTTGGTCTCTTCACTTGGTCAGAAGCGAACCATTCTAATTCCGTGCGACGTTACGAACGATGAGGACGTTAAGCAGGCGTTCGCCACGTTAAAAGAAGAAGTTGGTGTGTTGCACGGCGTTGCGCATTGTATCGCTTATGCGAAATCGGAAGATCTGGACGGGGCGTTCGTGGCTACCTCGCGCGATGGATTTGCACTTGCACATGATATTAGCGCTTATTCACTCGTCTCAGTTACGAATGCGGCTCATGAATTGATGACGGAAGGCGGCAGCATTGTCACGCTAACATATTTGGGTGGAGAACGTGTAGTCCCGAACTATAATGTAATGGGAGTGGCAAAAGCGGCTTTAGAAGCAAGCGTCCGTTATCTTGCTGCTGATCTTGGTCGAAATAACATCCGTGTCAATGCGATTTCAGCAGGTCCGATTCGTACACTGGCGGCGAAAGGTATCCGTAATTTTACCGATCTGACAAAAGGTGTTCCGGAGAAAGCGCCGCTGGGTCGGATGGTAGATCAGCGAGAAGTGGGCGATACTGCACTTTTCTTGTTCAGCCATCTATCGCGGGGTATTACTGGTGAAGTGATTCACGTTGATGCGGGATATAATATAATGGGGTAAAGAAATTTAAATGAATTTATCAAGTGAGATGTATGTATAAGGACGGATGCTACGGCATGCCGTCTTTTCGTATGGATAAGAAAGAAGATATCGCTGTAAAGGAAGGCGCCCACGAATTTTTCTTAATAGGGCATCTGGATTAAAACGAACGAGGTGACGAAATATGAATAAAGCTGATTTGCACTCTCATACAACAGCATCGGACGGAACGTGTAGCGTCCAGCAATCGATTGAACGAGCAAAAGCGAACGGGCTTGCTGCGCTTGGCATCACAGATCATGATACTGTAGCAGCGCTTGCTTCGGCTCTAGAAGAGGGGAAGCGGCAAGGTGTTGAGATTGTACCAGGTGTGGAGATTAGTTCGGTATATGCGGGCAAAGATGTCCATGTACTCGGTTATTATATGGATATAAATAATCCTGAATTTTTACATCGATTAGAGGAGTTACGTGAAGTTCGCGGTAAGAGGAATCAGATGATGATTGAGAAATTAAATGAGTTGGGCATCAGCATTACGATGGAAGAAGTAGAGCGCCGTAAAAAAGAAAAGGCCGGCAATATTGGCCGGCCACATATGGCAGAAGTATTAATGGAGAAGGGTATAGTCACTTCCATGAAAGAAGCATTTGACAAATACCTAGGCTCTACAGGCGCTGCTTATGTTAATCCGCCACGTATCTCACCCGAGGAGGCAATTGATATCATTCAGGAGGCGGGCGGTGTAGCTGTACTGGCCCATCCGGGACTATATAAAAATCCAGAGATGGTAAGGAAATTAATCGAGTATGGTTTGCAGGGGATTGAAGTGTACCATCCCGATAATGATGAAGAGGACACAAGATTATATGGGGCGTTGGCAGATGAATATCATCTGGTGAAAACGGCCGGATCTGACTTCCATGGTATGCGGGGAGACGAGGTATTTCACGCTGATTTGGGAGCGTACACTGTAACAATGGAAACAGTACGGCAGCTTCGTGAGTTAAGTGGCAGGGAGTAAGACTGGACAGGCTATACTGTCTTTACCATGGCGATGTGTTCAATTCCTGCATCCATGAATGTATCGCCTTCCGGTTTATAACCGAGCCGTTCGTAGAAAGGCTGAGCTTGCAGTTGAGCATTCAGCTTTACTGTATGATATCCGTTTTCCGTCGCTTCAGCTTCCAGCTTCTCCATAAGCAAACGTCCCAAGCCGTGGCTGCGACATGAAGACAAAACGGCGACACGTTCGATTTTTCCGATGCCAGGTTCGTATTCGCGCAGCCGGCCTGCGCCTACGGCTTCTCCCTGCCCGTCTAGCGCAAGTACATGGATAGTAGCTGTATTTTCATCATCATGTACATCTACTTCTATATTCTCAGGTACGTTCTGTTCTTCAATAAACACGAGACGCCGTACGCTGAGCGCCTGATTTTTTTCTGCTTCGTTATGTACTCGTTTGATCGTATAGGTAGACATGTGTTTCATCTCCATTTTCCGTTATTTGGTCTTTGTTTCCTATCCCCAGTATATTTTTTGCAATGCGTGTACATCTTATATCTAGTTGAGGTATAAGGAGGGACTGGAATTGGCAATTTTCTATATCGTTATTCTATCTCTGCTTTCTCTTCTCCTGCTCTTTGGAGCTAGTTATCTGGTAGCGGTCGTTTTAAACCGGTTTCATTCCAGTGCGGATTGGAACGAATCCAGAGAGCTTGTCTCCGCCAGAGAAGAACGGGAATCTGAGGGAAAAAACCGGCCATAGGCCGGTTTTTTCTTAATTGATAAGAAAGGGCATCTTTTTTCTTATCAATAACTGAAGGCAAAGCATATACATAATTACAGTCGAATTTTTTCCATGTCGTTTTCAGAATGGGAAAATTGTGTCAATGTTAGGGATAAGTTGTGATATGATGGATCATATCTGTATTTTTTGTCGTGTTACCGGTTGGGGAAGGGGATAAGTAAAAATGAAAAAACAAGTTCACAGCAGAGAAGTGAAAACCGCCGCACTGCAGCGTCTTACCGAACGGGGTGTCACTATTGAAGACATCGCTGAAGTAGTGTATTTGATGCAGGCTCCCTATAATGTAGGATTGAAGATGTCTTCCTGCGTTGAAAGTGTTCATGCTGTACTTGAAAAAAGAGAAATTCAACATGCGATTCTAGTCGGTACAGAACTTGATATTTTGGCCGAGAAAAAAATGCTAACAGAGCCCTTACAATCTATCGTTGAAAGCGATGAAGGATTGTTCGGTTGCGACGAAACGCTCGCACTTGGCTCCGTATTCGGTTACGGCAGCATTGCAGTGACGACGTTTGGTCATTTAGATAAACAAAAAATTGGTATTATTAAACGGCTGGATACGAAAAGAGGAAGCGGTATCCATACGTTTCTTGATGATTTGGTTGCAAGCATTGCCGCGTCTGCTTCAAGCAGGATGGCGCACAGGCTTCGCGACGAAGAAGAAGCAGAGCGCGATCGGCAATTGAATGCCGGGCAGAATAACGAACAGGCAGGGTAATTATGCCTTACCTATACGAACAAGTTCCGCTAACACGGAACTTGTTTTTTAAAAGACGAGCGAAGGCGCTCGCGAGTTTTTCTTATTTGTATAAAAAAAGAATGAAAAAGAAAAACAAACAGTGCTAAAGTGCGTATAAGTAATAGAGCTGAAGAATCGGAAAAGAGGTAGAAGAATGAAGCGGAAAGTACTCATCCTGCTAACATCGCTGTTGCTTTCCGGGGTAGCTATAGCATCAGGCGATACCTACCGTGGAAAATATCCCGTAGCATCCGTCGAACTCAATGGAAACCCGCTACAGAGCAACAATCCTCCACCTATTGTTATGGATGGCACAACCGTTGTTCCGCTGCAAAGTATAGCGGAAAAGCTGGGTGCATTCGTTATGTCGGATGAAGAGGACGGAAAGACAATCGTAAACAAGCCGAACATTAATATGATTGTGGCATCTGCGATCGAGGAAACCAGTAAGAAAAATTACTGCATTGTCTCCCCATTTATGGTCATAGACAAAGGCAGCAAAGCTTCGTTTGATATTTTTATCGATGTGGATAATGCTCCAAAATCAGATTCCCTCGTTTTTAAAATTGTTATTCGCAATCCTTCCGGTGCTGAGGAATATGTAAGCTATCCACAAAGTTATTCTACTATTCGTAATGGCACCGCTTTTTTATACACGCATAATGTAAAAGGAATGCAGTTTAAAGAAGCTGGCGACTATAAAGTTCAGTTGATTATGAAACTAGGCGGGAATGAGGAGTATCAAGTCGTAGGCGAGAATGCCATCCACTCCCGGTAGCATTTTCATATGATCCTCTATTCATATTTATGTAAAAAGATGCTATAATCAGGGTATACTACAGGGTGTCGGTAGAAACTGCATACAATTTCACTAAAGAAAGGAACGAGAGCAGCGGATGAAAGCGAAGCCTAAGAGGCGTACCTCGAAGACTGACGTAGAGGGACCGAATATACGTGTTGCATGGAATGATACACAGTCACTC
Organism: Aneurinibacillus migulanus; assembly: GCF_001274715.1. Lineage (GTDB taxonomy): Bacteria > Bacillota > Bacilli > Aneurinibacillales > Aneurinibacillaceae > Aneurinibacillus > Aneurinibacillus migulanus. Next base: position 1,511,248 of record NZ_LGUG01000004.1, read on the forward strand.
ACAGCGTCCTGGGAGATTGATCAACGTCACAAGGAGGCTATCGAGCAGCGATTTGCAATTCCTGTTTCTGAATTGCCGTTTGTAATCCGTCTGTATGATGTTACAGATCGGATGATTAAGAATGATGGCCTTGATACGTATGTTGATTTCGATATTAATTTTCAGGCGGCAAACTGGTTATTGTATGGGATTGAGAGTACTCGGCGGTATTGTGTAGAATTAGGGGTGCGCATGGTAGACGGTCGGTATTATTCGCTGAAACGATCCGATCAAATCCTTCCCTTTGCGGGATAGGATAGAAGAGAAGGGCAGAGCATTCTGCACTTCTTTTTTTATGAATAAGAAAGTAGATGTTACTGTAGGGCAACTAAGGCAGTTACCTGCGCAACAGCTTGGCACGGCGGGCGAAAAAGACCAACAATTGTCTCCTGCATCGAAATACCAGATGTTTTGTCGATCCGCCTGAAGTGACACAAAGCAGCCGTTTAGCTTCTTTCAAGAAAAGAAATAAGCGAGCAATAGCCCGCATTCTTCTGTTCCATACTATATTATTACTAATGCTCTTTATTTGCGTGGATTGTAGTACATAACACGACCGTTAAACAGATGCAATTCCGCTTTGTATTCTTTAGCAAGATATTTACAAAACTCATTGGCCTTACCTTTATCTCCGTGTGTGGATTCTGTTGACAGTGTAATCTGGATATAATTCTCTTCTTCAGTTGTTGATATTACGTTAGTCTGTCCTTCGTTCTCCGGATCTGGCTGCTTTGTTTGTTTCTCTACTTGGCGCGAACCGACTCCTATAAGAATGTAACGATACAGTTTTTCGTCCGTTCCTTTCAGATAAAACCATTGTCCATTGGCTTCTGGCTTCTCTTCCATTGTGTATGGAAAAGCGGAATGGACATAATCCCAGTCCAACTGTTGACCAGTCTTGGAAGTCATTTCCGTGTAGCGCTTGAATTGTTGTTTGACTTCATCCAATGTTACTTGCTTTGTAGTTGAACCTTCAACGAATTTTATGTAGGCACTTCTGCTCATTCTTCTCACTCCTACCCCGGGTTCTCAAGACATCCTACTTTTGAGTTTAGCATCGCCCCCAGTCTTTGGCAACTGTCAAACCGAATGAATTTCCATAAGATAGCCATAATTCTTCTGTTGACTAAATTTTTAGAAAAATATACTATTGTATAGTAGATAAAATAATTTTCGATATATTTTCATTCCGGGAGGGGGAAGGAGAGATTGATTATGGATTACCAAAACCAATCGCAAGATTTGCAAGAGGTGCTTAACACATTGCGAGCAATTTTTGTAATCAACAAAGAAGATTGGGAGACGGCAGCGCGAAAGTTGGAGCTTGATTCGGCGGTCCAACTGAATATTTTATGGATTGTGTATTGTTATGAAGGTGTACGCGTAACTCAAATTGCAGAATGGACGTTCTGGCACCCGTCATCGGTCGTGATTCATGTGAAGAAGATGATGGAGAAGGGGCTTGTTACCATTGAGAAGAGTGACAAAGATGGCCGCGTGGTCAATGTATACCTAACCGACAAAGGAAGAAACATTGTCGAAGAAAGCAAAATACAGGCACCGGACGTGTTCCGTATTACACGTGCGCTTGAAAGCATGGAAGTGCGTTATGGGCGCAATGTGTCTGCGCTTTTTTTCGAATGTTTGGATTTCCTGGCAGAAGAACTGCACGGTCCTGACAAAATTCATTGGCTGCGCGAGAGTGAGGATAAAGCTCGACGTATGGCTACCATGTAAACCATGTAAACCACTCAAGAAGGAGCGAGGGATTTTTTTAGCCCTTGTTCCTTTTTCACTTGAAAGGGCTAAAGTATAAAGTGAAAGTTCTCGCAGTGGGGGTAGTACTGCTTGTTAAGATGGACTAAATGAAACAAGCGTCCCGGGAGAGAAGACGCTTGTAAGGAACATCATTATTTTTTTATGGGGAAGATGCTGATTTCACGTTCGATTTTTTTTCCGCTTTCATTTGTGATAACGATGGTAAGTGTTGAGTTTTTACCGATGCTTCCTTCATCGATACGGAAGAGTAGGTTCACCGTTGCCACGGAGTTTGGTTCTGCCTTAACCTCAGCCGGAAGCAATACATCCCAGCTTTCTGGAACATTTTTATATTCAAGTTTGAAGGTAGTAGGTTTGTCTTTTAAGTTTTCAACTTGAAGATTGTACGTATAGATAAGACGGTTCTCTGCCGGTACTCCTTGTAGGTTTTTACCGATGCTGACTGCAAATCCGGTGCTGGTAAAGATGGCGAACAGCAGAATAGAAGTCATAACCGTCATCAATATCGTAAGAACGAGACCAGCGCCCCGGAACATATTTTTTATGCCTCCGGTACGGGAATTTTTGTCGGATAGAATCATTTGCAGCATACCGTACGGACAAGCGCTGCGACAGAATTTATGGCGCAATCGGTTAACCATAACGAAGAAGAAAACAGCTGTCAGTATATATGCCCAGAATGACCATGCGCTCGTGTCTAGTGTGGTAATTTCTTTGAATAAGTCTTTTGGATTATAAAAATACGCGATCATGCTAAAAGCGATAACCGGAGAAAAGATAAGTGACAATCCGATGTCGATGGTATTCCGTAAACTAGCGTTGTCACGTAATGTTTTAGAATGTGTAATCTTAGTCAAATATCCAGAAAATGTATTGTGTGGGCACATCCATCCACAGAACTGACGCCCGAACCATTGAGAGATGGATACAAAGGCAAACACAAGTACCAGAATAGTTAGCAGCAGGATATATCCGTCATTAAACGAAAAGCTTTTTGTTAAAACATAAAAGTGTAAATGCGTTAAATCGATTCTAAAAATGTCGAGCAAAGGTACAATAAAAAATAGAACAAGAATCGTAACTTGTGCTAGCATGCGCTTGTTCATGGCTTACACTCCTTAATTTTCTCTTCCTGAATTCTCTATAATGTAAGTGATTACACTGAAATTGTCGCACAGGAAATTCCAGAAGTGAAGTGAAGAATTTGTGATTTTTCCCTTTAAAAACCTTGATATTACATGATTTTATTAAGGCTTTTTTATGAAAAATAGGGAGGTTCCCCTATGGACGAAAATATATGTCTATTTTCCTGTTTTTTCAAACTATATTGCCAGTTTAATTTTTTTTGATAAAATAGAAAAAAGGCAGTAAATTTAAGCAAATTCAAAGGAGGGGTTCTAAAAATATGTTCGAGCGCCTTTATGACACATCAGAGACGACGAAAGTGAATTTTGTCGGCTTTGCATCCGAGAATGCCCGCTACGATTTCGGGCTCGTTTACACGAATCAATTTTTTGGAAAGCCTCTGGTAATTTGCATGCAGACAGGACGTTCTTCTTTGCTTTGTGCAGAAGATGCCAAGAACATCGACGTATTGAAAAAGAAATTCGCTATTAATGAAGATGAGGAGGCGCGTGAACTTTCCACGTTCCTACAAGGCCAGCTGCCGCATACTAATCATGGCTTGCCACAATATTAGCGTCTGCCTGTAAGACTAAATGTAAACCTGTACGTAAATAAAATGTATAGCCAGACCTCCTGGATTTTTCCAGGAGGTCTTTTTATTGTATAAATCAGCACTCTTGATATAAACATGAGTAGACGTTATCAAATTTCCCATGTAGTTGGATGCCACTTTTTAATAAAACCTATTGACGTTATTAGTATGACATATTATATTAATAACATAACATATTATGACCGTGATTGATGAATGAACATCCTTAAATGACATGGACATATTGAATGGAGGGACTATTTATGGGAACTATCGTATGTCAGCATTGCGATCAAATCATTGAGCATTATGAGCATGAAAAAGTGGAAGTGCTCTATGCATCTTCCTGTGGCTGTCCGTCTTGTGAAGAAGATAAATAAAATGAACCCCCTGCCTCTTTTGCAGGGGGTTCATTTTATTTATACGAGAAGTTTCACTTTATCCTGCCTTAAGGGGCAGTAATCCCCCTGCTGTAAGGCATGGAGGAATGATGGACGTGTAGGCGTGGGATAAACTGCCCCTAAAGGTCCGATAGGTTCAACTAACACGCAGTGGGAGGTGAAGCCCCCCTGCGAGAAGTTTCACTTTATCCCGCCTTAAGGGGCAGTAATCCCCCTGCTGTAAGGCATGGAGGAATGATGGACGTGTAGGCGTGGGATAAACTGCCCCTAAAGGTCCGATAGGTTCAACTAACACGCAGTGGGAGGTGAAGCCCCCCCTGCGAGAAGTTTCACTTTATCGCTTGAGCACGTTTAATAACTTTGATCGTTTGAATGGATTCATCTTCCGGTCCCTGTACCGGGAGACCGGCTTCAAGGTTCGTAAGAATATAGTCAATATTATCCTGTGTTAGCACTTCGCCTGGAAGCACAATAGGAATACCTGGGGGGTAAACCATAATGAACTCGGCCACAATCCGTCCGGATGCTTCGCGAATGGGTACAATCTCTGTTTCGGAGTAAAACGCTTCACGCGGCGAAAGAGACAGAGCCGGAATCTTCGGCAAATGCACCGTGAGTGGCTTCATTGAATCTTTGCCCATCTGGATGCGGGCTAATTCCCGAAGTGCTTGTACGAGTGTCGATACCGTCAAGATGGAGTCGCCCGGTGTAATGATACACAAAATGTTATACAAATCGCTTAGCTCAACCTCGATATTATACTTATCGCGTAGCCATACTTCCACCTGATGTCCAGTTAGCCCAATGCCACGTACCTGAATGATTAGCTTGGAAGGGTCCATATCGTATGTCGCCGCACTGCCGAGGATTTCTTGACCAACACAGCGCAAGCCGGTGATACCGTTGATCTCATCCCGTGCATATGCCGCCAACTCCAACACTTTATTCATCATGTCCCGACCGCGTTCCACCAGTTGACGACGTGCCGCATCCAGAGAAGCCAGTAGCAGGTAAGAGGTGGACGTAGTTGTTAGCATGCTAATGACTGATTTAACACGATTGGCTGATACAAGACCTTCGCGTACATTCAGAACAGAGCTTTGCGTCATGGACCCACCCAGCTTGTGTACACTAGTCGCGGCCATATCGGCACCAGCCTGCATAGCGGAAAGCGGCATATCATTATGAAAGTGGATGTGTACGCCATGTGCTTCATCGACAAGCACAGGGATGCCATATTCGTGTACCAAATCGACAATTTCCTTCAGATTGGCAGCAATACCGAAGTAAGTTGGATTAATGACGAGTACTGCTTTGGCGGTCGGATGCTGTTCCAGCGCCTTTTGTACTGATTCTGTCGTAATTCCGTGTGCAATTCCTAAATCAAGGTCCATAACCGGATGCACAAAAATTGGAATGGCTCCGGCAAAAATAATAGCTGAAAGGATGGACTTGTGCACATTTCGCGGAATAATGATCTTGTCTCCCGGTCCGACTACGGCCATTATCATTGTCATAATGGCTCCGCTCGTTCCTTGAACAGAGAAGAACGTATAATCGGCGCCGAATGCCTCTGCAGCTAAATCCTGTGCTTCTTTAATCATCCCTTTCGGATGATGCAGGTCATCGAGCGGGGCAATGTTAATCAAATCGATGGATAGTGCATTCTGTCCGATAAAGTCACGGAACTCTGGTAGCATTCCGCTTCCTTTCTTATGCCCCGGAATATGGAATGGAATTGGATTGCGACGTGCATGTTCTAAAAGTCCTGTGAACAGGGGGGTTTTTGATTGATCCATGTGAGCATTCCCCATTTCTATATGTGATGCCGCCTACTGCGCTGCGGTTATTCGTTGCAAACATATAGAGTATATCAAAATGCTTTTCCGATTGAAATCATTCTCTTGTCCAGGAGCGAAATTATTGCTTGTTTTTTTATTCTAACTGTTTCAAAGAGTTGGAAAAAGGAATTTGCCTGTTTAGGAGCGAATAAACAACGATAGAGAACTTAATAAGGAGAGGAAGAAGCCATATGAAAACACGTGTAACTGAGATTTTTGGCATTCGATATCCAATCGTTCAAGGAGGGCTTGCCTATCTGGCATATGCCGAGCTGGCTGCGGCGGTCTCTAATGCAGGAGGACTGGGGCAAATTACAGCGATGACGCTAGGCACGCCGGAGAAAGTGCGGGAAGAAATCCGTAAAGTTCGTACATTAACCGATAAGCCATTCGGCGTGAATTTTGCTATCGGGCAGCATGGCAGACCGTATGAGGAGTTATTGGATGTAGCCATTGAAGAAAAAGTGCCGGCCATCTCCATTACCGGAGGGAATCCGAAGCCGATTTTTGAACGGATAAAAGGGGAGAACATTCGCACGCTTGTGCTTGTGGCCGGAGTACGTCAAGCGCAAAAGGCGGCGGAGCTGGGCGCAGACGCAGTGATGGCTGTCGGACAAGAAGGTGGCGGTCATCTAGGTCGTGAAGATATCGGAACGATGGTACTCATTCCTAGAGTAGTGGAATCCGTATCGATTCCAGTGCTGGCGAGCGGAGGCATCGGGGACGGTCGCGGTCTATTGGCAGCGCTTGCACTTGGAGCAGAAGGCATCGAGATGGGAACCCGGTTCATTGCTACCCAGGAATGTGTGCATGCGAGTGAAGCATATAAGCAGGCAATTGTTAACAGTAAAGAGACGGATACGGTTATTATCAAGCGTACGCTAGGCGCACCAGGTCGCGTGTTGAAGACGGCCCATGCACTCGATATTATTGAACGGGAGCAAGATGGTGCGACTTATGAAGATTTGAAAGATATGATTAGCGGTCGGGCGAATCGAGCATACATTTATGATGGCAGCGAGGAAGCTGGCTACGGATGGGCTGGACAGGTAATCGGTCTCATTAAAGATGTGCCAACGGTGCAAGCGTTATTTGACAGCATGATAGCAGAGGCGGAAGAAGGGCGAAAACGTATGGAGGCGATCTTCGGCGCAAAAGTCCATGGATGATAACAATTCTTAGTGGCATAGAAAACAAGCATGGAAATTTATTAGCTCCGGCTCTTTCTTTCGACCGTATCGCTTGAAAAACTCGCGTGGCACAGCACGCGAGTTTTTCTTAAGCTCTAGGCATGTGAAAGTCGGTATAAAGGAAGCAGCGTGTCGAAGGTCTCTTCCACCGTCTTCAGTAGCTCTTCCGCAGACATTGTGGCGGCCTGTTCGCGACTAAGTGTTATGCCACAGAGCACTTCCGATTTTTTAACATGCTTGAGCTTATGTATAAGTTCGTTTACTTTCTCGTCGTCCATTCCGCTGTGAGGGAATGTATCTGGTTTGGTATGGTCGAACGACCAGACGAAATGTTTCGGGATTGCTTCTCGCAATGTTTCCCACTCCTGTTCCAAGCGTTCTGCAAACAGTGGTTTTACCGGTGATTCATAAATAATGGCGAACCAGATGAACAGGTGTGTTTCCCAAAGTCCCACCTGGAAATGTGGCAGCATCTTATAGCCACGCTTGTTGCTTGCCCATGCTACCCATGTATCTTTCGGTGGGTGAACGGTGCGCCGTGCGTGTTTGGCAACATGGTAGAACATCTCGTCGCCTGTTTCCGCGGAAAGGAAGGGAGTGAGTTCCTGCCCCAGCATGTCCAATTTGGGACGGAGTGTTTCTTTGAGGGCATCCATGCGTGCTTCGAGTCCGGGTACGGAAAATACGGCGAAGTCTTGTTCCGTAAGGCAATTCATAACCGATTTCCTCCTTGTAAAAAATCTGTTCTCATCGTATCACATGCTGCATACATTGTTAACAGTCTAGACTAACAATAAAAACAAGTTGCGTTTACAAAAAATGTACGATAAAATGATAATAACAAAAATAAATATTCTAAAAATTCCGCGAATGGAGGGGTAGCAATGCATGCGTTTGAGCAGATTGAGTATAGCGACGTGGCCCTATGGTTTAATAAGGAACAGGTACAGGAACTGGTCGCACGAATCATTGAAGCGGGCATGCGGGTTGCATGGAAAGAAACGAAGAAGTATTTTACCCTCTCCGTCCAGACTGAAGAAGAAAGCCATTGGCTTACATTTCGTAAAGTAGGTGCGCGTTACCGCTTACGCGATCGCCATTATAATACATCAGATCCGCGTTTCGAAAAAATTTTACAGCATTTTATCGAGCAGGCTAAAGGCCATGCGGTCATTAAAATGTTTACTGGTGGACAACTTGTCGTCCAGAAGATTCGCTATGGAGAAGCAGAACAAATTATCAAAATCTCGGGTGCTTCCAAAGAAGTTATTTTTGAAAAGGAATGCTCTGTCTCTATGGAAGAAGTAATGGAGGCGTTGCGTCGTCATGATGCCGAGGAGCGGATTCCGGTTCTCACGAGTGAAATCGATTATGAGCTTGCCGTATTGTATGAAGCGATGGAAGCGGGAGAGATGAAGACGGTGGAAGCTTGCAAGGAGAAGCTTGCCAAGCTCCATCATGAAATGATTATGCTTGAAGTGTAGCAAAAAGAAGGAAACCGCTTTCGATATGGAGAATATGTAGAGCATACTTCACCCGAAGTGTGCTTTTTTGTGTTATGATATCGCATACTAACAGGGGAAACATTTTCACTTGCGGAGGTAGACCATGAAAGTAAAAATTTCAACGGAAACAATTTCTTCGATTGCCACAGATTGTCTTATCGTTACGTATTGCGAAGACCAGGATACGGTGAAGGGGTATGCCAAAAGTGTTGATACGGCTCTTGAACACCGCATATCACAGCTTATTGCGGAGAAAGAAATCCGTGGAACCTTCGGGGAGGTTACCCTTCTGCATAACTGGGGCAAAATTCCTGCCAAGCGCACGCTCATTCTGGGGCTCGGCAAAGAAAAAGAACTTACAGCTGCCAAAGTGCGTGACGCTATTGGCTCCGCTGCACGTTATGCACAAAAGAGGGGCATTAAAAACGTTACATTCGGTGTTTCCAACTACTATGTAGAGAAGCGATTTTGGAACCCTGTCGACATCGTTCAGGGCGTAGTGGAGGGCGTGGAGCTTGGGACATACACATTCTCTGGCTACAAGAAGCGTGAAGAGCAGCCTTCTGTCATTGAAGAGTTTATTCTCGTTGTAAGTGAAGACTTAGAGCAGAGCGCGATTCAGGCAGGTCTTGAGAGAGCAGATTCGGCAGCATACGCAACCAATTTGGCACGTGATTTGGTTAACGAGCCTGGCAATAAGATGACACCAGCCATTCTGGCAGAGCGGGCGCGGGAAGTTGCCCATCGCCGAAATATGGAGGTAAAAGTGTTAAACAAGGCCGAGCTCGAAGAACTCGGCATGGGAGCGCTGCTCGGTGTCGGACAGGCAAGCACGAATGAACCTAAGATGGTCGTAATAAAATACAATGGTGCATCTGACAGCAAGGAAGTGCTTGGTTATGTAGGTAAAGGGATCACGTTTGATACGGGAGGCATTCAGGTTAAGCCGGATGAAGGTATGGGTGAGATGAAGACGGATATGGCTGGTGCAGCGGCGGTTATTGCTGCTATGGACGGCATAGGTGCCTTACAGCCACATGTTAACGTGATTGCCGTTATTCCTACATGCGAGAATATGATTGCTGGCAACAACTTGAAGCCGGCGGATGTCATTACCTCGTTCTCTGGCAAGACGATTGAAATCGTACATACGGATGCTGAAGGGCGCCTCATTTTGGCGGATGGCGTAGCGTACGCCAAGCATCAGGGTGCAACCAAGCTGGTTGACGTGGCAACGCTAACAGGTTCTGTCGTTTCTGCCCTTGGCCACGCGGCTACCGGTATGATTACGAACAATGCAGAATGGCTTGAAGAAGTAAAATCTGCGGCACGTATCGCCGGAGAAAGAGTATGGGAGTTACCGAACTTCGAAGAGTACCAAGAATATATTAAGAGTGAGATCGCCGATATCAAGAATGATGCCGGACGACCGGCTGGCTGTATTCAGGGCGGCATTTTTATTGGTGCATTTGCGGAGGATACACCGTGGGTGCATCTCGACATTGCAGGAACAGCTGTGACAGATAAGGACAAGGGCCACAATCCGGCTGGCGCTACCGGTGTAGCGGTTCGTACGTTGATTCAGCTTGCGATTCGTTTTGGTGGAAAATAAATGAAGAAGAAGCGGCTTATTAGTCGCTTCTTTTTTGTTCTGTATCCTTTTCTTTTTTGTATTGCTCCAGTCCTTTTTTGAATAGCTCCAGCAATACGTCATGCTGCGTCTTGCTTTTTACGTAGCTGCGGATGACGTTGATTTCCTTCACTAATTCAGCATCAAGGTGTAAGTTTACGGTCTTCCCTTTTTCTTCATCCAGAATTTCAAATCCATCCGACAGAGGTTTAATCATTCCGTTCACTTTCATTTCGCCTGTTAGAAGCGCCTTGTCTGGGATGGTTAACTTTTCCCCCTCCATAACGATCATGCTGTTATCTTCCGTAAATTTCAGATTGAATCCGTCTGCTGAATCTTTGTTTGCATCTCTTATTTTTCTTGCAATCAAAATATTATTATTTGTGTTTTTGATTTCAATACTTACCATCGCGCTCCGCACCTTTCAATTGCTCCTCGTTAACATCATCGATGATTGTGTAATCAGGTAACTGGATTTTGTATAGAAATTGTCCGTTCTCCATACGAATATCGGTTACTATAGCGGAAAAAGAAGTAGTTTCCGTAGAATACAGCACCTCATCCAATATATCGTAATAAGGGAAGAGGTATCCTCTAGTATATAAGAAAGAGAACACTATCGCTTTCTTATATAGATTCCGTTTTTTTCCCTGTTTGGTTTTTAAAGCCCAGAATTGTTCGCGCTCATCACTCACTTCGCCGAGATATCCTTCGTCTGCCCAGCGCTTAATGGTTGACATATTGATGAGCTTTCCAGAACGGTGCTCTATATAATCGATGATTTCTTTAGAAGATACATAGTATTTTCTCTGTTCCTGCTGGCTTTTATATTCGATTAATTTTTCTTCTAGGTCTGCAAGCAGAGCTTGTTTTTCCTTAATTTCTTGTCTTAAATGTTTGACACGAACTTCTAATTCCATTCTTCTGTATCCTTTCGCGCATGCCGGTATTCTGGAAATATGGGGCTCTTTCCTTCTTTATTTTATCAAAGTTTATCATTCCCTCAACCTTATTTCCCATTTGAGACGAGATAAAACATTCAATTCAGTCTATTCAGTAAAAATATTTATATTAGCAATTAAAAATGTTAATAATTATTTTTTTGTATAATAATATTAATATAAAGTTCTGAAAATTTTAACTATAATACAAACCATTTTCGCCAAGGAGGAGAGCATAGTGAATCAACAGGTTTTTATTCCCGTCGAAAAACTCAAGAAAAACTTTCAAGAGTTCATTCCCGGATTGCGGGAAAAGGATGCAACCGATGAGGCGAACCGTTGTCTTTATTGTTATGATGCGCCCTGTATTAAAGCTTGTCCGACCGGCATCAATATTCCTTCGTTCATCAAGAAAATCGCTTCCGGAAATATGAAGGGCTCTGCCCGTGTCATTATGGAAGCAAATCCGGTAGGTGCAAGCTGTGCGCGAGTTTGTCCTACTTCTGAGCTTTGCGAAGGAGCCTGCGTGCTCAATCACGCCTCTTCGCCGATTATGATCGGCCAATTACAGCGCTATGCTACAGATTGGGCGATGAAGAACGAGGTGACTTTATTCCATAAAGGTGAGGGTAACGGAAAAACCGCAGCGATAGTCGGGGGCGGCCCTGCAGGACTGTCTGCGGCCAGAGAACTGGCCCGGCTTGGTTATCAGGTAACTGTATATGAATCAAAAGCGCAGGCAGGGGGCCTGAATACGTATGGAATCGTATCGTTCCGTTTGCCCCAGCAGATCGCTCTATGGGAAGTAGAACAAGTCGAGAAGCTAGGCGTCACCATTCTTACCAACATGACGATCGGAAAGGATATTCAGGTGAGGGAGATTATAAACGGATACGATTATGTTGTGCTGGCTGTAGGGCTTGGCAATGTACCGGATTTAGGAATTGAAGGAGAAGAGCTGGATGGTGTTTACGATGCGATTCAGCTCGTAGAAGATACAAAAACCAAACCACTTGAAACGCTTTCGGTCGGCAAAAAGGTCGTTGTTATTGGTGCGGGAAACACGGCGATCGATGCAGCTACCTGTTCGCGCCGTCTTGGAGCAGAACAAGTGACCATGATGTATCGCCGTACGGAAAATGAGATGACAGCTTATGATTTCGAGTACGAGTTCGCCAAGCAAGAAGGAGTCGAATTCAGATGGCTGGTAACCCCTGTCCGCATTGTAGGAGATGGGAATGGGAAAGTAAAAGCGCTTGAATGCGTACGCATGGAACTTGGTGAACCGGATGCATCGGGTCGACCGCATCCAGTGAAAGTGGAAGGCTCAGAGTTTACGGTCGAGGTTGATAGTGTAATTAAGGCGATTGGTCAAAATAAGCTGCTACCGCTCATTCAATCATTTGGATTGGAGCATGTTCGCGGCGTGATTAAAGTTAATGAGAACAACCAAACGTCCAATCCGAAAATTTTTGCTGCCGGCGATTGTATTTTTGGTCTGGGAAATGCTGAAGCCATGGTAGTTGATGCGGCTGAACAAGGCAAAAAAGCGGCGTATGGTATTCATAAGGCATATATGTCTACTCAAACAGAAGCCTTGGCATAAAAAACAGTAATCTATGAAATCCAAGGGGGTATTTCTATGGCTGATTTACGGATAAACCTGGGAGGAATTCAGGCGCCTAACCCATTCTGGCTCGCTTCAGCACCGCCTACCAACACAGGCTATCAGGTAGAGAGAGCGTTTGAGGCGGGATGGGGCGGAGCCGTATGGAAAACACTAGGCGATCCCATTATTAACGTGACGTCTCGCTTTGCAGGTTTGAAATACAACGGGCAAACCGTCGGATTTAATAATATTGAGTTGATTACTGACAGACCGCTTGAAGTCAACTTGAAAGAAATGAAGGAAGTGAAAAAGAAGTTTCCTAACCATGCACTTATCGCTTCTTTGATGATGGAGCCGAACCGTGAGAAATGGCATGAATTGGTTAAGGCGGTGGAAGACATCGGAGTGGATGGTCTGGAGCTGAATTTTGGCTGTCCGCACGGCATGGCGGAGCGCGGCATGGGAGCTGCAGTTGGGCAGCAGCCCGAACTCGTACAACAACAGACCGAGTGGGTGAAAGAGGTAGCGCAAACCCCGGTCATCATAAAGTTGACGCCAAATATTACGGACATTCGGTATACGGCACGGGCAGCCAAACAGGGCGGAGCAGACGCTATTAGTATGATTAATACAATTAATAGTTTGATGGGAGTTGATATCGATACATGGAATCCAATTCCCCATGTAGACGGGAAAGGGGCACACGGCGGCTATTGCGGACCTGCGGTAAAGCCAATTGCATTGAATATGGTAGCTGAATGTGCACGTGATCCACAGGTTAACTTACCGATTTCAGGTATTGGCGGCATTTCGAACTGGCGTGATGTCGTAGAGTTTATGCTGATGGGCTCGTCTGGTATCCAGGTGTGTACTGCCGCCATGTTGTACGGCTTTAGAATCGTAGAGGATATGATCGAAGGGCTGAGTAATTATCTTGATGAACGAGGTATCGAATCAGTTATGGATATTGTAGGGAAGTCGGTGCCTCGCTATTCCGAATGGGGGAACTTGAACCTTAATTATAAAGTGGTGGCACGCATTGATGAACAATCCTGTATTAACTGCAATCGATGCCATATTGCTTGCGAAGATACGTCCCACCAATGCATTGATATTGTACAGATGGAGAATGGTCGTGAAAAGCTGGTCGTACGGGAAGAAGATTGCGTAGGATGCAATTTGTGCTCGATTGTCTGCCCGATAGAGGATTGTATTACGATGGTAGAAGTGGCAAGCGAGCAGCCACCGCTTACATGGAGAGAACATACAGCCTTGATGAACTCGGCGCAATAAAGTAAAGCTTCCAACAGCAGGGGGCTTATTGACCCTTGGACTGGGATAAAAAAGGGGGAAAACGAATGGCGAAAATAATTAAAGGGGGAACCGTCGTTACCGGTTCGGATATATATGAAGCGGATATTTTGATTGAAGGAGAAAAAATTGTCTCCATTGCCGATACGATTGAAAAGGCCGAGGCAGAAATTATTGATGCCAAAGGGTGCTATGTATTTCCGGGCGGCATCGACCCTCATACACATCTGGATATGCCATTCGGCGGAACGGTAACAGCGGACGATTTTGAAACAGGCACTCGTGCTGCTGCTTTTGGTGGTACGACAACAATCGTAGATTTCTGTCTTACGCAAAAAGGCAAACCACTAAAAGAAGCAGTGGATATGTGGCATAAAAAAGCGGACGGAAAAGCTATGATCGACTATAGTTTTCACCTGATGATTAGCGAAATGAATGATAATGTGCTCAATGAGTTGCCAGCCATTGTTCAGGAACAGGGAATTACTTCTTTAAAGCTGTTTATGGCTTATAAAAACGTATTCCAGGTCGATGACGGTACGCTTTTTCAAACGCTCACAAAGGCCAAAGAACTCGGGGCGCTCGTTCAGGTTCACGCAGAAAACGGAGATGTTATTGATTTGCTCGTACAAAAAGCGCTGCAACAAGGTAATACATCCCCTTATTATCATGCAGTAACCCGTCCTCCGGAAGTGGAAGCAGAGGCAACGGGAAGAGCCATTGCAATGGCTGCGCTTGCCGATGCACCGATTTATGTTGTGCATGTATCATGCGCATCTGCAGCGAATAAAATCAAGGAAGCGCGTGCTCAAGGATTGAAAGTATGGGGAGAAACATGCCAGCAATATTTAGTGCTTGACGTAACCGACTTGCAAAAATCCGATTTCGAAGGTGCCAAATATGTATGGTCTCCTCCCCTTAGGGAGAAATGGAATCAGGAAGAGCTGTGGGCAGCTCTGCGCAACGGAAGCCTGCAAACGGTAGGCTCGGATCAATGCTCTTTTAACTTTGAAGGGCAAAAAGATCTGGGAAAAGATGATTTCACTAAAATTCCGAACGGGGGCCCGCTCATTGAAGACCGATTCTCCATTCTATATTCGGAAGGTGTGCATAAAGGAAGAATTGGATTAAACACGTTTGTGAATGCCGTATCTACAAACGCCGCCAAATTATTCGGGCTCTTTCCGAAGAAAGGAACGATTGCAGTAGGAAGCGACGCGGACATCGTCGTTTTTAATCCGAACATTGAACGTACGCTTTCCGCTTCTACCCACCATATGAACGTAGATTATAACCCGTTTGAAGGAATGAAAGTAACAGGAGAGCCGGTTGTTGTTCTTTCTAGGGGCGAGGTACTTGTCAAAGGTAAACAATTTCACGGTAGAAAAGGAAGAGGACAGTATATAAGCAGGCAGCAATTTCGACAATATTAACCTGGATCATGGTAGCTGATTTTAGGGAGGGAATAGGATGTCTAAAGAAGTTGTAATTGGGCTAATTCAGGCAAGCCATGATGTGCACGGGGATGAACCGGTGGAAGTGCATAAGGAAAAGGCAATCATCAAACATATGGCCCTCATTGATGAGGCGGTGGCCAAGGGGGCACAGATTATCTGCTTGCAAGAAATTTTCTACGGGCCATATTTCTGCGCTGAGCAGACGGTTAAATGGTATGAGGCAGCCGAACCGATTCCAGACGGACCAACGACACAACGTTTCCAGGAAGTTGCGAGGAAAAACAATGTGGTTATCGTGTTGCCGATTTACGAAAAAGCGGCAGAAGGTGTGTATTATAATACGGCCGCTGTCATTGATGCAGATGGAACGTACCTTGGAAAATACCGTAAAAAGCACATTCCCCATGTAGCAGCTGGCGAAGGAGGCACAGGCTTTTGGGAGAAGTATTATTTCAAACCGGGTAATGAGGATTATCCGGTATTCGATACGAAATATGCAAAGGTCGGTGTCTATATTTGCTATGATAGGCACTTCCCGGAAGGGGCACGTCTTTTAGGGCTTAATGGAGCAGAGATTGTGTTTAATCCTTCCGCAACTGTAGCAGGCACCTCGGAGTATTTGTGGAAGCTAGAGCAGCCTGCTCACGCAGTTGCGAACGGATTTTATGTTGCGGCCATTAATCGTGTCGGTTTTGAAGCACCATGGAATATGGGCGAATTCTACGGGCAAAGCTACCTTGTCAACCCGCGAGGTGAATTTGTAGCGATGGGTAGTCGGGATAAGGATGAGGTGATTATCGGAATTATGGACCGGAATGTCATACACAACGTGCGGGATCAGTGGCAATTTTACCGAGATAGACGTCCTGAAACATATGTGAATCTCTCTGCTCAACTCTAAATTAAAAAAGGAAGGAAGCGGCTGCCGCTTCCTTCCTTTTTTAATGAGTAAGAAAATATAAAATTGAGAAGACAAGAATTTTGTGTTATAGTTTTTTCAGATTTTCATAATGATATAGTGGGAGCTTGTTCCAGGGATGTACATCATCTTCCGCGTAAAGAAAGATACAGGTAGGAAGGGAATGTGAGGTGTTCTTACTCTGATATGAAGGAGGAGAACGGCAAATGGTAGAGCACGTAGTTGCCTATAGGGGAATCTGTCTGTCGGAAGCTATGGAAGTGGTCGGGAACCAGAAGTACCTCGCTGCGGAAGAGAGAAAGTTTTGGAATGATATTGAGATTAAAGCAGTATTCGGGTCAGGCGTATATCTTGTGAGCGATTATACGGTCGCTGCAGAATATGCGTATTGTCATGCAGAGGCAAACAATGATAAAGGAAGTGTGATTCGCCAGTCGTTATGTCTGCAGAATCCGCTGTTACTTGACGGTTGTTTCGGTGAGAAGGAGATACGAAGCTTGGCGTTAGCATGGAAATACCCGAGTGGGACGATAGATGAAGAAGCTGAAGAGATAGCGAGCATAGGATTAAGTCGTTGGGCCGGAAATATTATTCGGGAATATGTGACGAAACTCGGCTATGATGGAATCATTTATCACATCGACGACACGTTGACATATTATATTGCTTATAAGCCCGATGAACAGATTAGCGCCGTTCAATTGGATTTTGTGTATGATATCGGAGATATTCAGTCCTGTACATTTGCCGATCTACGGAATCAGTATCAGGCGCATACGGAAGAAACGCCAGTCCAGGAATAGAAGAACCTCCCCGGCCGCATGTCAGCGTGCCAGGGAGGTTTTTTATTGTTCGCTATTTTATCCCGCTTTAACGGACAGTATCCTGCCACTTCAAGACCTGGAGAAATGAAGGAAGGGCAACCTTCCCCTAAAGATCCGATAGGTTCACTTTATGGCTGCTCCCGCATCAGACGTAGATGAGGAAGTAGGTGTGTCATCTGAGAATACAGTAATGGCCTCATATTCTTCTTTGCTTAACACGCTCTTGTCATTTCTCATGAGATAAACGTACGCGAAAATTGAAATAAACAGGCCGAATGTCCAGGCGTTATCCCACATGAAACGAAGTGAAGGAATAAATAGCCCCAAGATGGGAATGGCGACACCGATTAGAAGCGCGTACACACCGTTCATATTGAAGCCGGATGTGTAATTATAACGGCCATCAAGTGTGTACAGCTCTTTTAATGCCATCCGCCTACGGCGTACGAGCCAGTAATCAGCGATGGCGATTCCATCGATAGGCCCCAGGAGCGCTCCGTACGTTCCTAGCCACCCGAAGATGTAGTTTCCAAAGTTGGACATGATATACCAAGGTTGCATGAGGAGTGCGAATAAACCGGTAATAACAGCCCCCATCGCAAAAGTAAGGCGCTGCGGATACAGGTTTTCAACGGCACGGGCTGGTGCGACAACGTTAGCCCCAACATTAATAGTAATGGAAGAAATAACGATGACAATCGTTCCTAAAAAGATGATAAACGGAGGAAACTTGGCGAGTAAAAGTACCGGGTCCCAGAGGGCTTCGCCAAAAATAACGAGCGTGGTGGAAGTGACAGCAATGCCGATAAAGGAGAATACACCCATCGTAAACGGAAGCGATAAGCTCTGAGCCACAGCTTGTGCCTTTTGACTTTTTGCATAACGACAGAAATCTGGAATATTTAATGCCATAGTAGCCCAAAAGGCGATAACACCAGTTAAAGAAGGGAAAAAGTATTTAAGGAACTCACCGGTGGAGCTAAACTTGGAAGGTGCAGACAGCATCGGTCCCCAGCCGCCAGCTGAAGTAAACGCCCAGACGAGAAGAATCACTGCTGAGAGAGCCAATATGGGGGCTGCAATAATGCTGAGTAATTTGATCGCTTCTGGTCCTTTATAGGCAATACCAACGTTTAATACCCAGAATAACGCAAATACAATGGCGGTATGGAAGGGAACACTTTGCCAGAAGGAAAAGGAAGCGGATAATAACGTATCGATCGCACCGGCCCCGATCCATGTATTGATGCCGAACCAGCCGGCGCCTACAATAGCCCGGGCCATTGCCGGAATATGCGCTCCCTTAGAACCGAACCAAAGTCGGGCAAACACAGGATATGGAATCCCAAACTTAGTCCCGGCATGAGAGTTAAGCAGAATGGGAATGAGCACGATAACATTACCAAGGAAGATGGTAAAGATTGCTTGATACCAGTTCATGCCCAGACTAATCATTCCACTCGCCATCGTATACGTGGGAATACAGAGACACATGCCGACCCATAAAGCGGCGAAGTTAATTCCTTTCCATGAATGTTCTTCTGTTGTAGTGGGACGCAAATCCTCATTCCATAGCGGACTGTTTTCCATTTGTTGTGAAACTTCCGGATCAAGCGTTACAATACCGTTTGTTTCAATTTGAGTTTTCATGGCTCTCCTCCTTTATGAAAATGAAAAAATACACAGAAATAAAAATACAGGAGAGAATATACAGGACAAATAGTTTATTGGAGACCTCCTTCACTACTCTTTTTGGAATCAAAAAAATAGGAATATATTTTTTGTTGCTAAAAAAATATATTCCTCAGATTTGATTATAAGTACTCGTCTACATGTGGTCAACGAAATATTTTGAAAATTTAAACAAAGATTGTGAGATAATTTATCATTGCTTCTTTTTTAATAGTTCATGGAATAAAAGAGCAGCTTCAATGCAAAGGCGTTTGTCCTGAGTCAAATAATCTTCACCAAGCAAATCTCGGCACTTTTCTAAACGATGATACAATGTTTGCCGATGAATGAATAGTTCCTGTGCCGTTGATTGCTTGGAGCCCATATGCTTCAAGTAGACCCGCAGCGTTTCGAGCAGCTGGGCATTATAATCCCTGTCATACTCCAGGAGAGCTCCAATGTGTCCCGTAATAAAAGAACTCATACGTTCTTTACTATTAAATCTAGGGACAAGCTGGTAGATGCCGAGATCTTCGTAGAAGGGACGGCCTGAGAGCGTTTGATTAATTTTCAGTGTTTCTTCCGCCTCTTCAAAGCTTTCTTTTCCTTCCATTATCCGTGTTTTTATCTGACCGAATCCAATCGTTATGTGCGTATCGCCACCAAACATATGCAGTAAGGATTGCTCGAATTGAACGATAAATGCTTGTAACCGTTTTTTGATGAAAGCAGTATCATATTTGCGTGAGAATAGGCATAGTATATATAATTTTGTCCCTTCCAACATAAGAAGTGCTTGTAGAGATTGCTTTTGGAGAAGCGAGCGAACAAGCAAGATAATATCGTCATTTGGTTCTATGCTATCTCCTTCATAGCGAAGCAAGGTATGGTGCAAAGTAGCAATGCCCGCTATACAAGCAAATGGGTCAGAGGTGGGAAAGAAAGGGCCAATTTGTTCCTGTGCTTGTTCTTCGTCAGTTACCGTACCTTCGAGTAGTTCCCGCAAAAAGCGATCCTGTCCTTCCCTCCTTTTTTCTTCCAAGAGCATGCAGCGAAGTAAAAAGTTCGTTACTGATTTTGCTGCATAGTCGAGCGACATCAACAATGACTCAGAGATTTTCTCCCCGCTTATTACAAGCCCGATATAAGAAACGGTTTGTCCGAGAGAGATAATAGGCTGTGACAGAATGAAACGGCGCATATCCAACTGCAATACACCCGCTTGTTGTGAAGAAAGTGGGTCTTTCGTTAACGCCTCCTTGTATAAAGTAAGAGTTTTCTTGGCTTCTGCTAGACTGCTGTTTGGTATAGATAAGCTTTCACCGGAAGGAGAGTAGTATACCACCTGGTGTGAAGTATGCCGATGCAGGGCAGATACAATAGGTCGCACGTCTGTTGCACGCAGCGTAATTCGTTGCAAATCCTGGGAGAAAGCGGCCAGATTTTGTAGGCTTTCGAGTTGACTATTCACGAGAAGCGAGTGAATGTCCTGTGTAATTTCAACAAACCGGACACGTTCCGTAAAGACGATAAGAGGGAAGTCATGGCGGTTTGCGACTGATAGCATATCGGATGGAAGCTGTGAAAAGTAATCACCCAGTTCGATGCACAGTCCAGCGACTCCATGGTGAATCAATTCTTGCAAATAGTCTTCCCGCTCTTTTTCGTTTGTTCCGGCAAGTCCAAGACCAGTAGATAAAATTAAATCATCTCTATTGATATAGAGTCCCGCATTTTTGATATCGACAATGTGAACCCAGCCAATGGTACGCCCTATGCCATTATGTCCTGCAACAATGCTGGCACATTTGAAAAGAGGTCGTTGTAATACTTCTGCAATACTGAGCATACTTTCTGCTCCTTTCTATCAGTTGATTATACATTTCGTCCAGTTACTCTGTATATTATCAGACAACGTGTATAATGAAAATTTTCTGAATTATTATTAATATTAAATGTAGCAATCAAAAAAGGAGTGAAGGCGTTAATGAACATGAAACAAGTAGAAATCGCCTTGCTTAAAAATTGCATAAATGGGAGCTGGGTTGATGCTCAAACGGATCGGTTCGAAGAAGTAATTAATCCTGCCACCGGTGAAATCATTGCCAAAACACCTCTTTCTTCTCATGAGGATGTTGCACAGGCAGTGAGGGCGGCCGAGCATGCGTTTAAGGAATGGAAAGAGACGCCGATTGGCGAAAGAAGCAAGCTGATGTTTAAGTTTCATGCCATTTTGCTTGAACATCAAGAGGAACTGGCGGAATTAATTACGAAAGAAAATGGAAAAACATACCACGAGGCGTATGCAGAATTGTTTCGTGGCTTTGAGTCGGTCGAATTTGCCTGTGGACTTCCAACGCTAATGATGGGAGATAATCTATCGAATGTATCCAAAGGTATCGATACTCATATGGTGCGGTTTCCACTCGGCGTGGTAGCGGGTATTACTCCGTTCAATTTTCCGGGCATGCTTCCGCTTTGGATGTTTCCACTGGCAATTGCTTGCGGTAATACGTTTGTATTAAAGCCATCAGAGAAGACGCCGTTAAGCGCTGTACGTGTTGTGGAATTAGCTCAAAAAGCGGGTGTACCCGATGGGGTCCTCAATCTTGTGCACGGTGCACATGATGCAGTGAACGGATTGCTTGAACATCCCGGTATCAAAGCCGTTTCTTTTATTGGCTCCCAACCGGTCGCAGAATATATCTATAAGACAGCTTCAAAACACGGTAAGCGTGTACAGGCGCTAGCAGGTGCGAAAAATCACCACCTTGTTATGCCGGATGCCGACCTGGACAAGACAGCAGAAATTCTTGTGAGTTCCGCGTTTGGCTGTGCAGGTGAGCGTTGCCTGGCTGCCAGCGTGGTAGTAGCCCATGAAGCGATTGCAGACGAATTAGCCCAGAAACTTGTTACGTATTCAGATAGACTGAGGGTAGGACCGGGAGATGATCGGAGCAATGAGATGGGACCGGTCATCCGTAGGAGCCAATTAGAGCGGGCGCACAGCTATATTCAACAAGGGGAAGAGAGCGGGGCACGACTTATTCGTGACGGTCGGGAAGAGGGAGTGAAAATTGGGCAAGGCTATTTCCTCGGGCCAACTGTGTTCGATTATGCTCAACCGGATATGAGTATCATCCAGGATGAAATTTTTGCGCCGGTGCTTAGCATGATGCGAGTCCGAAGCTTTGATGAAGGCATAGAGATGATAAGTAGGTCCCGCTTCGGTAACGGGGCTTGCGTTTATACGAACAGCGGGGCATACGCCAGGGAATTCATACAGCGAGTAGAGGCTGGCATGGTTGGAGTGAATATTGGTTTGCCGGCTCCAATGAGTTTTCTTCCGTTTTCTGGGTGGAAAAATTCTTTCTATGGTGATTTGCATGCGAACGGAAAAGACGGAGTAGAATTCTATACGAGAAAAAAAGTAGTAACGACCCGTTGGTATAAAGGAGATGAAACGTCCATCGACCAGAAACGAGATTTTGTAAAGTAAACCAATACTGGTATAGGGAGGAGAAGGAAGACAATTGGCGACTCTTCATCTGAATATAAGCAGCGAACGATTGGAAAAGCGCATTGCCGAATTGGCGAAAATCGGTCAAATTGAAGAAACCGGTGTGTGTAGGCTCGCCCTGTCTAAAGAGGACAAACAGGCCGTAGAGACAGTGAAACAGTGGATGACTGAAGCTGGAATGACCGCACGCATCGATCATTTCGGAAATCTTATCGGACGGTTGGAAGGAAAAAAAACTGATGCTCCCGTTTTGATGATCGGCTCGCATATCGACTCTCAGCCGTATGGCGGCCGTTTCGACGGCACAATCGGAGTGTTGGGCGGCATAGAAGTAGTACAAACAATGAAGGAAAATGGGATCGTTCCTGATATGCCGATCGAGGTAGCAGCATTTTGTGATGAAGAAGGATGCCGCTTTAATAAAGGATTGTTCGGTGTACGAGGCATTCTCGGTAGACTGGAACCAGAAGAACTTGGACGCAAGGATAAGAATGGGGTAACAAGAAAGCAAGCACTCATCGATTTCGGCTGTGACCCTTCAAGGTTCCATGAGTCAGAATATGAGGCAGGTACAATTGGTGCCTATTTGGAACTGCATATTGAACAAGGGCCGATACTTGAAGCGATGGATCGACCTGTCGGTATCGTGACGGGCATTTCGGGACCACTTTGGCTCACGGTGGAAATGGTCGGATTTGCTGGGCATGCGGGTTCGGTGCCTATGTCCATGCGCCAGGATGGGCTGCTTGGAGCAGCTAAGGTCATTGTCAAGTTGAATGAAATTGCATCGCGCTACCCGGAGAATCCAACGGTAGGAACTGTCGGAAGCCTGCAGGTATTCCCAGATTCGCGCAATATTATTCCGGAACGGGTCGTATTTACCGTAGATTTGCGTGACATTGATATTGAACGTCGTCATGAATACGAAGTTGAATTGCGCCAGGCGATAGAAGAAATTGCTGGTGAGCATGGTTTGGCATATACAATACGGGAAGATACGAATAGCGAACCGAGATATTGTGCTGAACAGATTATGGAAAAAATGCGTGAAGCATGTACGGAGATGGGAGTGGACGCACCAGAATTAATGAGCGGACCGTTTCATGATGCGCTCGCCATGTCGTATGTTTGCGATTATGGAATGATTTTTGTACGTTGCAAAGATGGGGTGAGTCATAACCCGAAAGAATTCTCCACATATGAAGATATTGCTTTGGGAACGGAAGTGCTCTATAAAACCGCGCTCAAAATGATCTCCACTTCCGTTTAGCCTATCGCCGTTTTGCATGGCAAAGTTCCGCCGATACTATTGTGTTGGCGGTTTTTTTGTTGGTTAAAATAGACCCAATTTGTAAAAAAGCCCAACATTCGCTGTGGTCATAATAAGGTTATCTGATATAAAATAAATACGTTGTGGATTTATCCTGATCCAATGGACAGTGATATGTGCAGCTAATCATTAGTGGGAGAGAAAGAAAACCTCCACTGATGGAAGTTTTACTTTATTGCAGTGAAAGGATGGTACAGCCGTGGAGGTATGGTTCACGAAGGAAATCGTCGCAGGCATTTTCGGTCTTCTTCTGCTTTTGTTTCTTCTACTTTTTATCTGGAATATCGTTCTAAGTGTGAAATTCGGCCGTTTGAAGAAGCGATTTAGACGAATGGCGCAAGGAACGTCCGAAGATAATCTGGAACAAATGCTTGAAAAAGTATTTAATCGGATGGATGCACTCGAAGCGTCTCGTCAGGAAGTGGAGCGTTTGACAGAGGCGATGCATAGGGAAGTGAGAGGACAAAAAGGTAAGCTTGGCATTTTGCGTTTTGCCGCGTTTGAGAACGAAGGTAGTGATTTGAGTTTTTCTGTGGCGCTAGTCGATGATAATCAGAACGGTATGGTGATGACAAGCATTTACGGCCGTCATGAATCTCGTGTGTATGCTAAGCCAATTGAGAATGGAACTTCATCTTACGCCCTGTCGGAAGAAGAGAAGCAGGCACTGGCGTTGGCAGTAAAAAATAACGCAAACCTCGAATAAAAAAGTGTTGCATGTTTACTGTATTCGTGTTACTTTAGTGTTCGTTAAGTAAGTTTGCGTAAAATTAGGAACCAGGATTCACTTAAAGGGTGGGAATGTTTTTCCCTCACTCGCCCCCGTGGTGAATGACGTAGGTCCTAGCGATGTTTACACTACTCATCCTAGGAAGGGGGAGCTGGAAGATGGAATATTCAACTTTCGGCAGACATGTAGCGATTGATGTATGGGGAGTCGAATTTGAGCGTCTGAATAGCGCGGAGTTTTTGAAAAATCATATGGTAGAAGCAGCGGAGGCGTGCGGTGCAACGGTGTTGTCTGTACAGGCTCAGCAATTTGAACCACAGGGTGCTACTGTACTTGTGATGCTTTCGGAAAGCCATATCTCCATTCATACGTATCCTGAACGAGGTTTTGCTGCTCTTGACTGTTATACATGTGGGGAAACAGTAGATCCGCAAATTGCTATCGATTATATGGTGTCGGTGTTACAACCGGAGAAATTTTATGTAAAAAAATTGATTCGCGGTGTCGGCGAACTAGAAATCGTTACGCCTGAGGTAAACCGCAACTACATTCAAGCGTAACGAAATAAGAAGGAAGAGAGGCGAAAGAGCCTCTCTTTTTTTGTTAGGAAAGTATAGAAATTTTTGAGATTTCTACGGTTGTTTTTTTTTGGGAATGTACGGTAAGATGAAAGCGTATATATATTGATCTAAATTTGGGTTATGGGAGATAAAAGATGTATATAGAATTCTTTCTGATTTTTGTATTAACGGCAGTAACATATGAGCTAGGGTTCGCCCAGAAGCTGCCTATTCTTAAGAAAGTAGGCGTTTATGTACTGCTGTTTATCGGAGCATTTCCCCTTACATTGTTCAATGCGCTGGAACTTCCAATGATTCCGGCCCTTTGTGTCGCTGTTGTTGTACTGTTCCTGACCCGCCTGCGACGTAAAGATGTGAAGTCGATGCGAGAAAAAGAGCAGAGAGGGTGAAGTCATGCTGTGGTTGACACCGATAAGAGAAACGGAAGAAGGTTGGACGCTAGGGGAAGAACGGATTCGTTACACAGAGTCAGAGATAGCTCCTGTGTTATCTGTACTGAAGGGCATCCATCCGCGTCTGCTGCCGCTCGTAAAGGCGGCGATTCTTCCGGATGAGCCGGACGAGGAAGCAGAGGCTGGAGCTTGCGGAACAGCAGCCGATTTCGATCTTTCCGTGCAAGGGGATATTGAATTCGACGGGAGACAATGGAGGTTATCTCATTGTGGCCAGAGTTTTTTTCATATGCTGCTTTCAGAAGAGGAGATAAGAGGGCTGCTCGTGGCTGTACCGCAAGTCACGGAAGAGATTGCAGGACATATGGAACGCTGGTTACAAAGCGGGATGCGTGCCATTGTAATTAAAGAATAAACGCGAGGAGTGGAGACATTGACGAAGCAATTTCAGAATGCACTATTTGATTATCTACAGATTAAAATTGTTGCAGACGCTCGGCCAGAGGATGATGCAGCAAAAAAAACGAGCGAGTTTTTTTATTCTGTTCTTGAGGAAGATTATAAGCTGGAGGATCTAGCGTTTACGAAAGATGAGACCATGTACCATGTTACATATACAATGGAAGGAAAAACAAAAAAACAGTTCTATGACAGGGAAGCGGTGGAGCAACTGCTTGCGGCTATCGAAGCGGAACCGCGCTATGGAAAGTAAAAAGATCATTTAAGTTGAGTACGGACATGCGCTATTCCGTACTCTTTTTTAATGATTAGGAAAGTATATCTCACTTTACTGTTGTAAAGTGAGATATACTTTCCTCCCTTTTTAAGCAAAGAAAAGCTCGCGAGGCGTTGCCAAACGTTGCTTTTCACAGCAGAGCTGCATAAGGGCAACTAAGGCGGTTGCCTGCGCAATAGCTTGGCATCGGTCAAGGGTGTGGAGTTGTGTAGCACGAAGGTCGAATAAGAGTGACAATTGTCTGCACCATCGAGATCCCCAGATGTTTTGTCACTCCGACCTTCGTGCCACACAATGGCCGTTTCGCTTCTTTGTCGAAAAAGGACGAGCGGCAACGCCAGCGAGTTTTTCTTATATGCTAAAATGAGAATATCTAGACGAAGAAGGAGCGGACGCGATGAAGGTACGGGACTATATGACAGCAAATCCGATTGTTCTATATAAAGAAGAGACGATCAGCCGGGCCGCCTCGTTGCTGCTTGAAAATCGGATCGACGGCCTTCCGGTAGTAGATGAAGCATACAAATTGATTGGCCTAGTAACTAAATCACATGTATTTCGTGCGATGAAGAATCATTTTCCAGAAGAAACGTCGGTTGGTACGCTTATGCAGACTCGTCTTGTGACATTGTATGATGATCAGCAGATATATGAGGATTGGGATGAAGAACTTGAAGCAGGTCGTCTTCCGGTGATTAACCGTTCTGGCACGCTGGTTGGAATTTTAACACGAACCGATATTTTGCGCGCATTTGAGCATCAGACCCGGAAGACCATTTCCCAACTGGATGCAATTCTGCAATCGACATACCATGGGATTGTGGCTGTCGATTTGACTGGACATGTGCTATCAATTAATCAGGCGGCGGAGCGGTTGCTTGGCATCTCACAAAAGGATATGTTTCGTATCTCCATCAGTGAGCTCGTATCTGATACGACACTGCTGAATTTATTACTCTCTCTTGAAAAAAAGCAAATGGTTAGGCTTGATTATGACGGCCGCAAGTTGCTTATTAATCATACCCCGATCGTTACGGATAATGGGAAAAAAATTGGGATGGCGAGCGTGATGCAGGACATCACGGAACTTGAAGGCATCTCACAGGAATTAACGGCTGTCCAAAAATTGAATCGTGAGTTGGATACGATTATCGAATCTTCGCATGACGGCATTGTTGTGACTGATCGCAGTGGTGTGATTCGTCATTTCAATCAAGCGTTCAGCCGTATGACAGGTGTGCCAGGGCATGAGGCCATCGGCAGACAGGAGGAAGAACTGGAACGACGTGGCATCATTTCTCAGGCGGTGAGTAAGCTTGTACTGGAGAAAAAGAAGCGTGTCAGTGTCATCCAGCATGTAGCGAACGGGAGTGTATTATTATCGACAGGTACACCAATTCTGGATGATGAAACAGGTGACATTCTGCAAATCGTAATGAATTGTCGGGATTTAAGCCAATTAAATAAAGTAAAGGCTGAGCTTGAAGAAGCAAAACAGCTCTCTGAAAGGTATCACTCGGAATTGGAAGTGCTACGTGCGCAGCAGATGGAGATTGAAGGCGTGATCGCGGAAAGTGAAGAGATGCGGAACATCCTTCAGATGTGTATGCGTATCGCTCCAGTAGATACATCGATTCTTATCCTGGGAGAATCGGGAGTAGGTAAAGGCGTACTGGCTAAGCTGATTCATCAGCGAAGCGATCGAGCGCGAGGGCCTTTTATTTCAATTAATTGCGGGGCTATACCAGGTACTCTGCTGGAATCAGAACTGTTTGGCTATGCGCCGGGAGCGTTTACCGGAGCACAGCAGAAAGGAAAACCCGGACTGATTGAATTGGCGGACGGCGGTACACTATTCTTGGACGAGATCGGAGAGTTGCCGTCTGACTTACAAGTAAAGCTGTTAACTGTACTACAAGAGAAGCGGGTCACTCGTATTGGAGATGTAAAGGAGAGAAGTGTTGATTTTCGTTTGATTGCGGCAACGAATGCTAATTTAGTGGATCGTGTGCAGGCAGGTACCTTTCGAGAGGATTTGTATTACAGAATTAATGTAGTCCCGATTGAAGTGCCGCCACTGCGTAAGCGGAAAGAAGACTTGTTCCCGATGATTCGATATTTCCTTGGAAAGTTCAATGCGAAGTACCAAGTAGATAAGCGAATCTCTTATGAAGCCTTTGAAAGGATGCAGACATACACATGGCCCGGAAACGTACGGGAGCTCGAAAACATTATCGAAAGATTGGTTGTAACCACTGTTGATCCGGTCATTGATGTAGGACATCTGCCGAAAACCACGCTTGACCACCAAGTATCATCCGTTGCATTTCCTGCAGAGCACAAGGAAAGTGGCTCAGATCAGGATATACAGATGATAAAGCGTATTGATATGATTTTAACGCCAGAACAAGAAAAGAGCCAATTGTTGTCCTTATATGAAAAGTATCAAAGTACAAGAAAAGTAGCCAAGATGTTGGGCGTGCATCAATCAACTGTAGTTCGTCGGTTAAATAAATACGGTATTCAACAAAAAAAGTGATGCATTATCGATGCTTTCTATATCTTTGATGCGAAAACGATGCAAAAAAGTGATGCGCTTGCATCACTTTTTTCTTTTTACTACAGTTTTCTAGCTATTCTTCGTGTTAGAAAATTTGGCACAAGACTTGCAATGATTTAAAAGTGGAGAGAATGAAATAATGAACTATCGCAAGCCTTCGGCTGGAGAGGCCGGATAAAGAGAAATCATACTAAATAATAAAAATAAAAAGTATAATATACGCGATGGCAAATACAAATAAAAAACCGCCAAAGAGTGGAGAGAAACCTAAGCGTACGGATTTTTTGCGATAGTTCATTCCCATTCCATCCTAATTTTTTATTGTATAGCAGCACGCGATGCCAACTGTTTGCGAATTGGCAGTTGAGGATATGTTTCCATTCGTTGTACAATGAAGGTATCCTCAGATGCAGGGAGGTTTTGCTTATGGCAGAAGTTGTGGCACAATCTCTGAGCCAGGAACTGCTGGCGTTATTGCAGGACGAACGGTTTGCCATGTTGTCTACGGTGAACAGACAATCGGGAGGCCCTTATGTGAGCGCGATTTCATGGGTATACGCGTCGAACGTCTCTACGATTTGTTTTGCTGTTAACAGCAAGTCGGTCATCGTTGAGAATATCCAGCACAACAGTCATGTTGTGCTTAATGTGTTTGCTCGTGGATCCGTGTATTCCATCAGTGGGCATGCGCATGTGAAAGCAGAACGGATGGAGAATGTACCGTTGAAGCTAACGCTTATTGAGGTCATGATTGAAGAAGTACGCGACGTTATGTTTTATGGGTCGCGTATTGCTGTTGAGCCGCATTTCGAGAAAACGTATGATGCGCGTGCAGCGGAAAAACTGGATAATCAAGTAATGGAAGCGCTTAAAAATGCCTAGTCGTATGACCAGGCATTTTTTTGTCTATTGATTTTGTGCAGGGGACTGATTTCGTTCTGGTACACGAGTCGGAGCCTGAGGTACGAGACGGCCCGCAATATCGGCCAACTCTTCAGCCAATCCAGCAATGGGTCTGCCGCGACCGATGTCTTCGTTCATTTCTCTAAGTCGCTGTACGATACCTGGGTCCGCAGTAACGAGCGCTGTTGCACCCTGTGGATCTTTGCGTAATGCTTCTGCTACGGAGTATTTAATCGTACCGACACGAGCGCGATCAAGTCGGTCATCCACATTAATACCGACAATGGCAGTTTTACCGAGGACGACGGCTGTAGCTCCATCTACTCGTGGCACGCTGGTAGCCAGCTTTGCTAGCCTGTCAGCTGTAGCCGTTGCATTTTGTGGGCGCTGTGGTTGTGGCGCGGTTTGTTGAACTCGCTGGGTTTGGGTTTGGTTCTCTGGTGGTTGAGGGTTTGTCGCATTATTAGGGCCGCACCCGGCAAGTGTGAGAATGGCAAGCAAAAATAGTACATGCTTCTTCATCCTGTCACATCCTTTCCTGTATTGGTTGCACGTTCTTTAAACGTAGTGTTTCGCAAAAGGAAAGGAGGCATACGCGATTTTCCCTTCTAGAATATTTTTTGTAACATACACTAACAACAAACCTCCATAAACCATAAAGTAAAGTAAAGCGTATGGATTGAAGATCGCTCTTTATTTGTACTTCCGTAACTAGAAAGCTTTCGGCAAACGCTTGTGCGTTTGCCATCAGGATAAGCATCCATATATATTGCCCGGGAGGCGAGACATTGAAAAAAATCTATGTCTTAGATACGAATGTACTGCTGCAGGATCCGTTGGCGATTTTCTCGTTTCAAGATAACGATGTAGTATTGCCGGCTGTTGTGCTTGAAGAGGTAGATTCCAAAAAACGTTTGATGGACGAAATTGGAAGGAATGCTAGGCATACCGCCAGGCTACTAGACGGATTGCGTACGAAAGGACAACTCCATCACGGTGTTGAGCTGGATAGTGGAGGCCGGCTGCGCGTAGAATTGAATCACCGATCGTTTGCGCGCATGCAAGAATTGTTTCACGATATGACGAATGATAACCGTATTCTTGCGGTAGCAATGAATTTGCATACGGAAGAGCAGCAGAAAAAATCGCCTCGCGCCGTCATTCTCGTTTCAAAAGATGCACTTTTGCGTGTAAAGGCCGATGCACTCGGGCTTCCTGCGGAAGATTTCCTATCCGACCGGGTGGTGCATGAGTTTTCCAGCCTCTATAAAGGATATGCGACCATCCAAGTTCCGGTTGACACCATTCAACAATTTTATAGCGCGGGTCCGTTCGAACTGCAAGGCCTTCTGCCTAACCACACGTTTCTTGCCAATGAATTTCTTATTCTAAAAGACGAGCTGGGTTCATCCGCCTCAGCCATCGGCCGGGTGAGCGGGGATGGAAAGCAATTGTTGCCGCTTGTGTTCGGAGATGAAATCGTCTGGGGTGTAAAAGCGCGGAATGCTCAACAAAAAATGGCGATGGAACTCTTGCTCAATAAAGATATTCCGCTTGTTACCCTTACTGGTAAAGCGGGAACAGGAAAAACACTTCTCTCGCTTGCAGCTGGACTTATGCAAACAGAGGATGAACGCGCGTATAAAAAGTTGTTAGTTGCACGACCTATCGTACCGCTTGGCAAGGATATCGGATATTTGCCGGGAGAGAAAGAGGAGAAGCTGCGCCCATGGATGCAACCGATTTATGATAACCTGGAGTATTTGTTCAACACGAAGCAGTCCAGGGATTTGGATAAAATTCTGGCGGGACTTGGTAGCATTCAGGTCGAAGCGCTTACCTATATCCGTGGCCGTAGTATTCCTGAACAGTTCATCATTATTGATGAAGCTCAGAATTTAACGAAACATGAAGTAAAAACTATTTTGACGCGGGTCGGCGAGAACAGCAAAATCATTCTGATGGGCGATCCGCAGCAAATTGATCACCCGTATCTCGATGAAGTTAATAACGGATTGACGTACGTGGTGGAAATATTTAAGAAAGAAAAAATGTCGGGCCATATTACATTAAAGAAAGGGGAGCGTTCCTCCCTGGCGCAATTGGCTGCCGATTTATTATAAGAAAAACGAAAAGCTCCGCCTTGTTCTGGCGGGGCTTTGGCTTTTCGTTTTGTAGATAAAGATGGTACACTAGGGAAAACAAGATACAGGAGGGCAGTTCATTGCGCATTTACACTTTTCCTTTAGGACCGTTACAGACGAATTGCTATGTTGTAGCTAATGAAGAGACGAATGAGGCCATCATTATTGACGCCGGTATGCATCCGAGCGAACTTTTGGATAAAGCGGGCGAATATGAAGTGCGGGCGATTCTTTTAACGCATGCTCATTTCGATCATATGGGAGGCTTAGAGCAAGTCCGTAAGAAAACCGGCGCACCTGTCTATATTCACAATATTGAGCAGGAGTGGTTAACCAATCCGAACTTGAATGGTTCTTCGAATTGGCCGATGATTGGGGGGCCGATGACGACAGATTACGCTGAGCATGAAGTAAAGGATGGCGATATGCTTACGCTCGCCGGATTCAACGTGCAGGTAATGGAGACACCAGGGCATACGCCGGGGGGGGTATCGTTCTTAATCGGACAGGAACTGTTCAGCGGAGACACGTTATTTGCCCATTCGATTGGTCGAACCGATTTGCCTGGTGGAAACTATGAACAATTAATCCGCAGCATTCAGGAGAAGTTGATGCCTCTTCCAGAAGAGACACGTGTATACCCTGGGCACGGACCGGACACGACGATAGGTTTTGAGAAGCTACACAATCCATTTATTGTCGAAACACTGCGGTAACACTAGGTTTGTCACATATTTTTCACACCATTACAGGATAAAAGACACACATCATTTGAAAACATTGCTAAACTAAGGGGAAGAATGGAAAGACTAATAGGGGACTTGGTATTACTTTTAGGAAAAGGGATGATGGATCAATGCTGTTTGGAATGTCCATTGGAACATGGATGCTCATCACGATTATGATTTGTTTCACTGGCTCGGCTTTGCTCATCTGGTATGCGGCGAAATCCAGCGGACAGTTTGATGATGTAGAAGGTGTAAAATATCGCATGCTTGAAGAGGATTCTATGGTTGATGTGCCAATTAATTCAAAAAGATAGACAGAGAAGCATACTCGTCGATGAGTATGCTTTTTTGTCATTTTGAAGCATCGATTCAGTGTACAATAAGAGAAGTAAGAAAGGTCTGTGAAGCTGGTGTGAGGTGGTTAAGATGAGCCACGAATATTGCGGGGAACAGACGGAAAGGCATATTCGCCTACTTCGCCTATTGAATGAGCTCAATGTTTATATTGCAGAAGAAACTGAACTGGAGAGGGCGCTCGTATTTACTGGAGAAACGGTTCGGCGTGCCTTAGGCGCCGGCATGTGTGTGGCGCTAATGGAGGAACAAGAACAAAATCTACAGGTATGGGTGGATACCGATCGAGAGGAAAGCCGATATTGTTTTGGGCTGAAGGCACTAGCATCCGAAAGACAAGTATTAGAGGATGGTGCAGTGCAAATACTGTATCCACAAAAGCAATCCGTCCGTGTCACGCTTTTGCCGCTACATACGTACGGAACGCTTTGTTTGCTTCCCATTCAGCATAATGAGAAGCGACATGGAGTGCTCTATGTATTTCATGAACAGGAGATGGTAATCGAGGGAGATTTATTAGAATTTTTAGAAGGGGTTGCTGCTCGTCTAAGTATTGCTGTTTACAATTGGCAGCAACAGCAGGATTTGCAATACCAGAGACGCAAGCTTCAGCTTTTATATGATATGATGGCGATAGCGGCGGACGCTGATAAAAATATAGAGGATGTATTAGAACTTGTGCACCGTCAAATTGCTGAGACATTTCACTGTTCTCGCGTAATCATCGGCCTCGTTGATGAAGCGGGAGAGAAGATTGTACTTTCAAATGCCAGCGGCAAAGTAAACACCAAGTGGGCCGGTTCTTTGACACTTCCAGCTTCTGTAGGAGGTGATCGAAGACATGAGGAAGCGTTTCGTACCGGGTTGCCGGTAGTGGTGAAGGACGGGAGATATGATGAGCGCTGTGGGGATGCTGCACATCTATTAGATTTGTACAGCGGAGTCACGGTGCCTATTATGTATAAAGATAATCCGCTTGGCGTAATTTATGCTGATAATAAGGAGTACCGAAGATTCACCGATATGCAGCTGCAATTTTTAACCGCAATTGCGCGTCAATTGGGAACGGTGATTATGAATGTACGGCAATATGAGCATATTAAGACACTAGCTGTTACCGATGGATTGACAGGGCTTCATACGCGACAATATTTTTCCGAACGTTATGCGGAAGAGTATGCGAGTGCTGAACGGTATAATATGCCTCTGTGCCTCGTTATGATCGATATTGATGATTTTAAAAAAATCAACGATACATATGGGCATGTTGTGGGGGATAACGTTCTGGTGGCTGTATCCCATATGGTACAGCGGCAGGTCCGAGCATATGACATTGTGGCGAGGTATGGAGGCGAAGAGCTAATTCTGCTGCTACCGCGTACGCAATTGGAAGATGCATATCGCATTGTTGAGCGGATTCGAATGGCATTTCGTTCGCTCGATTTTTCATTTCTGATTACGGCAAGCATCGGCCTTGCCGCTTACCCGTATCACGCCCAGAATAAAGAAGAGTTGCTTATGCTTGCTGATGATGCCATGTACCGTGCTAAGCATCAGGGGAAGGATCGCATTAAAATCGCAAAAAATAAATTAGGGACAGTTTGATATCGACCAGCAAGGCGGGCGCCGAGCTGGTTTCTTTTCTACAATGAAAAACACCACCTTGGGGTAAAGGTGGTGTTTAGGGGGAGGATTAGAGTTAAACTAATAGGGTGGGGCAATGCCCCTGGGTTTTACATATGGGATGTTAACTACATAATAAACTGCTTTTTAAACTGTGTCAATAGTGTTAAATAGAAAATCTATTGTTTTTTTTGATAGGTATAATATAAATTACACTTGATATTTCAACATTTTAGAGTAGTTTGAACTACAAGAGTATATTGATTCATAAAGTCAGATGTATAGTAGGAGAGGGATACTATGGATGTAACGAAAACGATCCAGCGAGCAATTCAAGAGACGACGGAAAGGATGATTTCCTTCCGTACCTATATGGAATATGCACTATATTCACCGGAAGGCGGGTATTATCAGCAGGAAAGAACCAAAATCGGCAAACGAGGAGATTTTTATACGAATGCTTCGGTTAGTTCTGTGTATGGAGAAGTGCTGGCTGATACGCTATGGGAAATGATAAACAAGCTTCCTTCCACTAAGCTGGCGATTGTAGAAATGGGTGGGGGGAGCGGGCAATTAAGTGCACAAATTCTCCATTCCCTGCAGAAGACAGGGCGTCTTGCTGCATGCGTACCATCTCTAACATATGTGATGATTGAGGCAAGTGCGTATCATCGTGTGCTTCAAGAGGAAGCGCTACTTCCTTTTCGAAATGTTGTCGACATACAATGGTACAAGAGCGTGGATGAGGCGAAGGCCATGTGGCCGGAATTACGTGGAATACTGTTATCCAACGAACTGCCGGATGCGTTCCCTGTCCATATCGTTGAATACCGAGACGGAAGCTGGTATGAAATCTATGTAACGGAGAATAACGAGGGAGATGAGTTGTTTGCCGAGCGACTGGGACCGCTTTCGACAGATGGGCTTGTCGATTATATTAAACAGGAAGGCATTCCTCCGCTGGAAGGATATCGAACAGAAGTGAATTTGGACAGTGTACGCTGGATGGAAAGCATAGCGGAATGGTTGATTGAAGGCTATGCGCTTACTGTTGACTACGGATATGAACGGAGTGTATTGTATACACCTTCCCGGAAGAAAGGAACACTTCTATGTTATAAGGAGCATACAATGAGTGAAAATCCTTATGAAGAGCCCGGTGCGCAGGATATTACAACCCATGTGAACTTCTCGGCATTGATAGACGTGGCAGAGGAGAAAGGGCTTGAGACGCTTGGTTTTTATACACAGCAGCAATTTTTAATGCAGGCAGGCATATTGCAAAAACTTGAGGAACATACAGGAGGAGATCCATTCCGCAATGAGGCAGCAAAACGAAACCGTGCCATTCGGCAGCTTATTATGGGAGATGGAATGGGCAGCGCATTTCGCGTACTGATTCAGGGGAAGTGTGTAGAGAGAGAACTTGCATGTTGTATGCCCTGGACGCTGCAAAGATAAAAATAAAGCGAAAGCATAGAAAAAACGGAGGGGGTTTTTCCGCTCCGTTTTTACATGTATTATAAGAATGAGGACACCGTGTTTACGATTGCGCTTGCATGATCACCTTCAAGGTTTGTCGGATAGTCACCGAAGAAAGCGTAAAACATGAAGCCCGTAAACGCTAACAGCAGATAAGTCATAAAAATCATCATGTACGTTCTTTCAGAAAGCTCAACAAAGCTTAAAGCAAGGAACATGCCCGTTTGAGCGAAAAATAACAATGCCATTGCTTGTAAGCCACCCCATAACCCCATTAGCGCAATGACCAGGCAGAAAAATGCCAGGACGCGGTACATGCGTGCCATTCTAATTCCCTCCTTTTACTGCTGTTGTAGATAACCCTATCAATCATTATTATTATAATCCAATAGGTAAAGACTGTAAACGCGAAGGTTTGTCTATTATATGACACATTATTAGGAAAGGCGCAACATCGTATAGTCGCAGGACTTACATCCTGCTAGCATCGAATTCTCTTCGATTAATGAAATGTTTTCGCCGAAGTATGTCTCGAAAATACCGAGCAGAAGCGCGTGATGCATCCGGCAGATACTCTGTGGATTTTTTGACGCAGCTTCTTTGAACGTGCAATTGTATACGCGGAAACGAAGATTTTGTTCACCGATAAGCTCGATTTCAGGGTTAAGTCCCTGTGCAAGCACTAAACGGTGAATAGAGGCGATTTTTTCCTCTGGGTTCATTTCGCTAATGCTGGTCCGCTCTTTCTCAATAGCTTGTCTTGCCGCCTCATGCCCAAATTTGCGTCCCATTTCGTAAAGCGCCTTCTGTCCGGCTTCACCCAGAGAAATCAGTGTTTCGATAGCGATATTGGCCAGCAATTGATAGTCGCGCGGTGGGAACTGTAGGCTGATGACCTGATCAGATAAAGAATACAAACGACTTGGACGACCGCCCTTACCGGTTTTTTCCGAAGTGGAATCCAGCAGGTTCACATCCTCAAGCTTTGTCAGGTGAAGACGCGCAACATTTGGATGAATATCGAATTGGTCAGCAATTTCCTGTACAGTAACGGCCCGGTGGTTGGACACAATGTATTGGTAAATGGAAAAACGGGTTGGATCAGCAAGTACGCTGGTCAATTTTAAAGTTTCATTTTCCACTGGTAGTCCCCCTCATTATTTCTTATATCTGGGGTTAATTATAGTACAAATAAAGGAAAGGGTAAATGAAACTTTTGTAAACACTATTGACATAGAAATAAACCCAATAATATAATTAAATAAATTAAAGATGGTAGGTATTCCTATTCTCTATTCACTTTACATTATTTATAAGCTATATATTTGTTACATATGAACGTTGTTTCACTTTTTAATAATTGTATCGTGGTGCGAGGTGGGAAAGAAGTAGGATGTTGGGACATTCTATGCGTAGATAATGAAGAAATCTGGCATTCTCTTTCCAACCTCCCTTCCTTTCTCTTGTCATACTTCGCTCCGCAAAAGCATGTCAATGTATCAAGCTAATTTATATAGATAACATGCGAATAGTTGACAAGGAGATGACCGGGGATGAGTGAGCATCACCTAACATTTTTTACTTATCCAAGCTGCACCTCTTGCCGTAAAGCCAAAGCGTTCCTGAAAGAGAAGGGGGTCGAATATGATGAGCGTCATCTATTCAAAAATCCTCCCTCAGCTGAGGAATTGTTAGAAATTATTAAAATGACTAACAATGGCACCGATGATATTTTATCGACACGCAGCCGCAAGTTCAAAGAATTGGACAAGGATATCGAAGACATGACCGTTTCCGAGCTGCTGGAGATGGTAAGCGAAGAACCGAGGTTACTTCGCCGGCCGATTATTTTTGACGGAGAGAATTTAATCATCGGCTATAATCGTACCGCCATGCAAGATTTGTTAGCGTAACGCTACGTACATTTGTCAAGTAAAAAGCCGACGGGCATGCCCGTCGGCTTTTTGTGCTACAATATTGATGGAGGAGATGACGTTGCAACCACATAAAATTATGCTTGTAGATGGTATGAGTTTGCTGTTCCGCGGGTACTATGCGCTGGCAAATCGGGGGCCGATGTATGCAAAGAACGGATACCCGACAAATGCTATTTACGGATTTATGCAGTACTTTTTTGACGCGATAGGGACATTCACCCCGACCCATATCATTTGTTGTTGGGATATGGGAGCGAAGACGTTCCGTAATGAAAAGTTTCCCGACTATAAGGCGAACCGGGGAGAAGCGCCGGATGATCTGCTACCGCAGTTTGAACTGGTCAAAGAGATGGTAGAAGCACTCGGAGTGCCTAATATAGGTGTGCCGGGGTACGAAGCAGATGATGTCATCGGTTCGCTCAGTCGTACGTTTGCAAAGGAAGCACAGATTATTATTCTAACCGGGGATCATGATGCACTTCAACTTATCGAAGAGAATGTACATGTGGCGATTATGAAAAAAGGTTTATCCAATTATAAGGTGTATACGCTGGATGTGCTGCACGCTGAGAAGGGGCTAAGCCCGATTCAAATGATTGATGTGAAAGGTCTTATGGGGGACGCTTCGGATAATTATCCGGGGGTTAAAGGAATAGGTGAGAAGACAGCAATTAAGCTTATTACCGAATATGAAACGATCGAGAATCTGCTTGCCAATGTAGACAAGCTTACGCCTGCGTTGCGTAAAAAAATTACGGAAAACATCGACATGCTTCACATGTCCCGTGAACTGGCAACGATCGCCTGCGATGTCCAACACGAGATGACTTTGGATGGTTGTGTTTGGTGTATCGACATGGAACATGCACAGCAGAAGTTTGCAGAATACGAGATTCACCGCCTGCTGAACAGGTTAGTTGAACATACCATTAGATAAGGTATAGGGTTCCACGAAAGCGTTTTGGTTGATATACATACGCTCAGGAGTATAGGGGAGGGAATAATGTGAATACGGTTTTACTAGACAAACAAGATGGTGTCGCGTTGGTTACATTGAACCGTCCGAGTGTCCGAAATGCCATTAGCTTCGAAATGGTAGAAGAGTTGGATACTTGTTTGGATGAGCTTGCGTCCGATAAGGAAGTAAAAGTGATCGTTTTCACAGGAGCGGGAGATAAAGCATTCGTATCTGGAGGCGATCTGGATCAATTTTTGTCCGTGCGCACAAAGGATAAATCATATCCTATGCTTATGCGTGTGGCCCGCCTGCTGAGTAAAATCGATCGGTATGCAAAACCAACAATTGCGATGATGAATGGCGCGGCTATCGGTGGTGGCTGCGAATTCGCGGCCGCATGTCGCTTTCGTATGGCGAGTGATAAGGCGAAGATGGGCTTCGTGCAAATCGGCATGCATATTATTACAGGCTGGGGCAGCGGTACTCGTTTGATGGAAAAAATCGGTACGAACAACGCCTTGGAATTACTGCTGACTGGTGAATTGTTTGATGCGGCATATGGCAAGGAAATTGGATTTATCGACCGCGTATTTCCGCATGAAGCATTGCATGATAAAGTAATGAAGTTCGCAGGACGGATTGCAGATAAGCCGCTTGCAGGTATTGAAGCATACATGAAAGTAGCCAAGATGGTGGATTCTGGCCTGGCACGAGAGGTATGTATCGAAGAAGAAATCGATTTATGCTCCTCTCTCTGGGGATCGGAAGCGCATTACGATGTCGTTCAGAAGTTTTTGCAGAAAAAATAAACGAAAAAACCAACCTTCTTCCGTTTAAATCTTTTAGCCGCTGGACATACTATTTTACTAGAAAATCATTCTATGAACTCTAGTAAGTGCATAAAAATAGTGGTAACAAGGCAATTTGGAATTAAACGGAGGGATTTATATATGACTGTAACACGTCAAGACGCATGGACGCCGGATGATGATTTGCTGCTGGCAGAAGTGACGCTGCGCCATATTCGCGAGGGAAGTACCCAACTATGTGCATTCGAAGAAGTAGGTGAGCGTCTCAGTAGGACGGCAGCTGCGTGTGGATTCCGCTGGAACAGTGCCGTGCGTAAACGTTATGAAGATGCCATTCAAATCGCTAAGGCCCATCGCCAGGAGCGCAAGAAAGCGAAACGGAGGCTGAAAAGTATTTCTCCGGTTCCTCTCATGGAAAAGGCAAGTCTAGCAGAAGAAACCTCTCATGCTGAAGTGGATGAGGCGATTGCTGTAAGACAGCAGGAGAT
Source organism: Aneurinibacillus migulanus (assembly GCF_001274715.1). Classification (GTDB taxonomy): domain Bacteria; phylum Bacillota; class Bacilli; order Aneurinibacillales; family Aneurinibacillaceae; genus Aneurinibacillus; species Aneurinibacillus migulanus. Next base: position 1,551,357 of record NZ_LGUG01000004.1, read on the forward strand.
GCAGGAGGAAATTTCCCTTGATGTCGTCATTCGTTTTCTGCGTGGACAGAAGGATGCATATAAGCGTATGAAACAGTTGGAAAAGGAAGCGGCTGATAGCCGCAAGGAGCTTGAAGAGCTTCGCACCGAGAATGAGAGTCTGAGAGAAGAGCTGTCTTTGATGAAGTCGGACTATCAAGTCGTTAACGACGATTACAAAGCTTTGATTCAGATTATGGATCGTGCGCGTAAGATGGCATTTCTTGGTGGAGAAGAAGAGGTTGATGTGAAACCGCGTTTTAAGATGGACGCTAATGGAAATCTCGAGCGTGTCGATTACAGATAAAAAAGAAAAGACGGAACAGGCGAACAGGTAGTGTAAGCCCTTCCGTCTTTTTTTATGGCACTCAATTAAAAAAATTTCGAAAGTAAGAAAGGTATTTTTAATCCTTTGTAGAAAATATCATTTATAGAGTGACTGATTTTTACATATTGTGCATGAAAGGGTGAGCAAATGGAGATCAAAACGGTTCTCATTGCGAATCGGGGCGAAATCGCCCGTCGAATCATACGGACATGCAAAGCAAAAGGAATTCGCACGATTGCGGTTCATTCGGAAGCGGATGCCTCCATGCCTTTTGTGCGTGAAGCAGACGCAGCGGTCGTTATCGGTCCACCACCGGTAGCGAAGAGCTATTTGAATATGGAAGCGATTTTACAGGCCGCCAAGGAACAGGGGGCCGACGCAATTCATCCAGGCTACGGCCTTCTTTCGGAGAATGGGAGCTTTGCGAGAAGATGCGCAGAAGAAGGGATTGTGTTCATTGGTCCACATCCGGAAGTTATGGAGGACATGGGTGACAAAATTCGTGCACGAGCCCGAATGATAGAAGCGGGGGTACCGGTAGTTCCGGGATATAACGGCAGCATCGCAGATGCGGAAGAAGCGTGCCACATCGCAGCGGGCATAGGATATCCGGTCATGCTGAAGGCAAGCGCGGGTGGCGGCGGTATCGGCATGCAAGTATGCGAAAATGAAGAAGAAGTGCGAAAAGCATTCCAGTCCGCCAAGGGACGGGCGAAAGCGTATTTTGGCAACGATGATATGTTTATCGAGAAATATATTGAAGAACCACACCATATCGAAGTACAGATTGCCGGCGACAAACATGGCCAGATCATCCATCTGTTTGAGCGGGAGTGCTCGATTCAGCGACGTCATCAGAAGGTAATTGAAGAAAGTCCGTCTCCGTTCCTTGATAATGCGACACGGGAGGCGATTTGCCAAACGGCTGTTCAAGCTGCACAGGCAGTTGGTTATACAGGAGTCGGAACCGTTGAATTTATCATGAATGGAGAGAAGGAATTTTTCTTTCTGGAAATGAACACGCGCCTTCAGGTGGAGCATCCGGTTACTGAAGCTGTAACAGGCTTTGATCTTGTAGAGATGCAGTTGGCGATTGCTGAAGAGAAAGCGCTAACATTTTCTCAGGAAGAGGTAATGCAACGTGGACATGCGATAGAACTTCGCATTTATGCTGAAGATCCGGTTACATTTATGCCGTCTCCGGGTACAATTTCAAGATATGAACAACCGGAAGGGAAAGGGATTCGCGTTGACGATGCCGTTGAGTCGGGTTCAACCATTACACCATTCTATGATCCGATGATAGGCAAGTTAATCGTTAGCGGAAGCACGCGCACCGAAGCAATCACCCGTGCTGAAGAAGCGCTCACACAGTATGTAATCGAGGGCATTAAAACGAATCTCCCGATGCTTGGCGACGTGCTGCATAATGAAACGTTCGCGGCGGGAATATACACAACACAGTTCGTCCAACAAATGAAGCGTGCGACCAATAAATAATACAATATGGGAGGAATATAAAATGAAACAAATCGTGGCAAACATGGCGGGTACAGTAATCGATGTATTAGTGAATGAAGGGGATGAGGTGCAGGGTGGCGCCGATGTAGTCATGCTTGAATCAATGAAGATGGAAGTACCCGTAGCAGCCGAAGTGTCTGGTAAAGTAACGGCAATAAAAGTAAATGTAGGTGATTTCGTCAACGAAGGAGATGTGTTGATCGAGCTTGAAGGGTAAGGAGGTAGCAGTATGACAAACCGGGTTACCCTATTTGAAGTCGGCCCGCGTGATGGACTACAGAACGAAAAGGAAATTATTGATACCTCTCTTAAAATTGAACTGATTGAGCGATTAGTCAGTGCTGGTATTCGTAGAATTGAGACTACTTCATTTGTCAATCCGAAGTGGATTCCACAATTGGAAGATGCTGTAGACGTGCTGAATGGGATTCAGCGAAAAGATGGCGTTGTCTACAGTGCGCTCGTACCAAATTTGAAAGGGTTGGAACGAGCACAGCAGACTGGAATCAAAGAAATTGCAGTCTTCATGTCATCTAGCGAGTCGCATAACAAGAGCAATATTAATAAAACGATGGAAGAAACATACCCTGTATTGCGGGAGGTGGTCGAGACGGCAGCGGCGGTAGGCATGAAAGTACGCGGCTATGTATCGACTGCATTCGGCTGTCCGTATGAAGGAGATGTACCTCTTTCGGCAGTAGCCCGTGTGACAGAAGAATTGTTACGTATGGGTGTATATGAGGTATCTATCGGAGACACGATTGGTGTCGGGACGCCGGGACAGGTAAAAGAACGTTTTACCTCGCTCATTGGGCTATTTGGTGAGGAAAGGCTTGCCGGTCATTTTCATGATACGCGTGGAACCGGGCTTGCCAACGTTTATGCGGCGCTTGAAGCTGGCATCCGCACATTTGACAGCTCTATCGGTGGGCTGGGCGGGTGTCCGTATGCGCCTGGTGCATCCGGCAATATCTCTACGGAAGATGTTCTCTATATGTTGCACGGAATGGGCATGGAGACAGGAGTGAAGCTGGAGGAAGTCGTAGAAGTAGGAACGTTCATGGAGAGGATACTTAACCGTACGCTGCCCTCAAGGGTACTGCAGGCAATGAAAAAAACATGCACGGAAGGGGAAAGTGCGAATGAGCGATACACAACAGATAAATAAGACGCTGGAGGAGAAGCTTCACGAACGGGTTGAGCAGGTTCAGCGTGGCGGCGCGGAGAAATATCATGAGAAAAATAAAGAGCATAATAAGCTGTTTGTACGCGATCGGTTGAAGTTGCTGTTCGATGATGAGTTTCAACTGGAGGATGGTTTGTTTGCCAACTTTATGGCCGGGGATTTGCCAGCGGACGGTGTAGTGACAGCCATCGGTAAAGTGAACGGGCAGACAGTCTGTGTCATGGCGAACGATTCCACTGTTAAGGCCGGTTCCTGGGGAGCACGGACGGTAGAGAAAATCATCCGCATTCAGGAAACGGCGGAAAAACTTCGTGTACCGATGATTTATCTTGTAGACTCGGCAGGTGCGCGTATTACTGATCAGATTGAGATGTTTCCGGGCCGTCGTGGCGCAGGGCGCATCTTTTACAATCAAGTGAAGCTATCCGGTATGGTTCCGCAAGTATGTGTACTGTTCGGACCTTCTGCGGCAGGTGGTGCATACATTCCGGCATTCTGCGATATTGTTGTTATGGTAGAAGGCAATGCCAGCATGTATCTTGGTTCTCCGCGTATGGCCGAGATGGTGATCGGAGAGAAAGTTACACTTGAAGAGATGGGCGGCGCACGCATGCACTGCTCTGTCAGCGGCTGCGGTGATGTGCTGGCTTCCTCTGAACAGGAAGCGATCGAATCGGCGCGTCAGTACCTCTCTTATTTTCCAGCTAATTTTCAGGAGAAGCCACCGGTGCACGAAGCGAAAGCGCCGAAAGAGGGGATTCGCAGCGTAGAAGAAATCGTACCGACAAATCAGAATGCGCCGTTTAATATGCATGAATTGATTGAGGCCATTGTGGATGAAGATTCGTTTTATGAGATGAAAAAGCTGTTTGCAGCAGAGCTGATTACTGGATTCGCCCGTATGGACGGAAAACCGGTAGGAATTATTGCAAATCAGCCGCGTGTAAAAGGCGGTGTACTGTTCGTTGATTCAGCAGATAAAGCCGCGCGCTTTATTAATCTGTGTGATGCATACGGCATTCCGGTGCTGTTCCTCGCCGACGTTCCTGGTTTTATGATCGGTACAAAGGTAGAGCGTGCAGGCATTATCCGTCATGGAGCCAAAATGATTTCGGCGATGTCAGAAGCAACCGTACCAAAAATTTCGATTATCGTACGTAAAGCATATGGTGCCGGTTTGTATGCGATGGCAGGTCCGGCGTTTGAACCTGATTGCTGCCTGGCTCTGCCTACCGCACAAATCGCGGTTATGGGACCGGAAGCTGCTGTTAATGCTGTATATAGCAACAAAATCAATGCTATTGAGGATGCACAGGAACGCCAGAAATTCGTAATGGAGAAACGAAAAGAATACCAGGAAGATATTGATATTTATCGTCTAGCTTCCGAGCTTATCATCGACGGAATTGTGGAAGGAAGCCGCTTGCGAGAAGAGCTTGTCGGGCGCCTTTCAGCATACGGAAGCAAACAGTTGACATTCTCACACCGCAAGCATCCGGTTTACCCGGTATAATCCGCACGGTGACATGCTAGATACGTACTGTTCCTTGATTGACATTTCAGAATGTGCGCGGATGTGCTATGATGAAACATAATGATAGCGATTGAGGAGCAGGAACATGAGTCATTCTTTTCGACAGCGTATTCTGGCGGCTGCGCATAAGGTTTTTATCGAGAAAGGATACCGGCAGGCGGATATGCGATCTATCGCCAAAGAGGCGGGCATTGCGGTCGGTACGATTTACAACTACTATCCAAACAAAGCCGTACTGTACCAGGCCATTCTCGTTCAGCAATCAGATGAGCTTGATTTTCGGATTTTTGAGATTACGCGTGACGAGAACCAGCATACCGTTGAAAAGCTGCAATCTATTACGGATTTGCTGCTTGCTTTCGTTGTTCGTCACTCCAGTTTCTGGCGTGAGATTGTTGAAGACCCGCAGCGTAATGTGGAAATACGTGATGAAGGGCATAAAGCGCAAATGAGAGCGCATGAGCAACTGAAAAAGCATCTGTTTAATGTGTTTACGGAAGCTACCAAGGAATCCGTGTGGATTGAGCGTCATGTATTGACTTATATAGCAGCGGTAACACATATTGGAGTGTTTTTCCCCGAACAGCTGGAAGAGAACCAAAGATATGTAATGGGACTCGTTCAGCGTATGCTTGGTTTGTCGAGGACTGAAACCGATATAGCTGAAACTGATATAATTAAACATATTCAAGACTGAACAGAGATAAGATAGATGGGGAGAGTGCTTCCTGTCTATCTTTTTTTGTGTCTTTCGATTACTGAATGTGACGATAACGAAGTTTCACTTTATATGTTATACTTATTTTAAATAAGAGAAAGAAAGGATGAACCATGTGCGGTTAGAACAGGTACAACTGCCATCCGGCCAGATGCTTGTACATGATTACATACATAACTATGGAATAGTAAGGGACTTCTATCCATATACTCCCTATGAACAGGCGAGTTTTGAAAAGCGTCTCACATGGCTTGAATCGCATGCGGTGAAGCACCGGGATGAGTTAGCGGACGGATTGCTTGCATTTAACCAGGAGATTGGCAATCATGCGCGAGCCATAGAAAATATCGAAAAACTACGTCGTTCGGATGCATATGTGACGGTAGCAGGACAACAGGCAGGTGTGCTGACGGGGCCGCTTTACACGATTCACAAGGCCATTACGATTATTCGTCTGGCTGCTGAGCAAGAAAATAGGCTAGGCAAGCCGGTCGTTCCGGTATTTTGGATTGCCGGGGAAGATCATGACTACGAAGAAGTTAATCATGTGTATATTCAGACACGTGATTCTCAGGTGAAAAAAGTAAAGCTGGCGGCCGAATCAGAAGGACGGTCATCTGTCTCGCATCTTCAGATGGATACAGATGACATGCAGGCATTGGTTAACGAATACTTCGCAGAGCAAATTGAAACAGAGTTTACGGGGGAGATTAAAGAGAGGCTGTATCGGTTTGCTGATCAGTCTGATACGTTGACTGGCTTTTTCGCCCGAACAATGGCGTGGTTGCTCGGTGAGCAGGGACTCGTGCTGATGGATGCAGCCCTTCCGTTTGTGCGACGTCTTGAGGTCCCGGTGTTTACACAAATTATTAAACAGAATGCAGAGATGAACGAGGCGGTAGCCAAACAGGGCAAAAAGCTGGAAGCATTAGGTTACCATAAGCAGGTTGAGACAGATGCTACCAATGCACAGTTCTTTTTGTATCGAGAGGGAGAGCGGATCGGTGTAACGCGTCTTTCCGATGGTATGTTCCGGACGCGAGATGGCAGCGAGACGTATACAAGGGAAGAACTGCTAATTTTATTAGAAGAACAACCGGAACGATTCAGCGCGAATGTGGTCACCCGGCCCTTGATGCAGGAATATCTGCTACCTACGCTTGCATTTGTCGGGGGTCCAGGGGAAATTGCCTACTGGGGGCTTTACGCCGAATACTTCCAGCATATGGGGTATGAAATGCCGCCACTTATTCCGCGATTGTCATTCAGTTTGTTGGAGGGTGCCGTCCAAAAAAATATGCGTAAATATGAATTGAGTGTAGAAGATGCGCTCCTACGACTTGCAGAGAAAAGGGAACAGTTCTTAATTGCCCAGGATACGCATCACCTTGAACAGAAATTCGCGGATGCAAGAGAAAGTATCAGACAATTGTATGAACCTCTCATTCAAGAGGCGACGGACATCGAGCGCGGTTTACAAAAGCTGGGCGAGAAAAATTTGGAGAAAGTCTTAGAACAGGTCGTTTATTACGAACATAAAATTCAGGCTGCATTTATTAAACAGCACGAAGCGGCCTTGCGCCAATTTGATAAGGTGGCCCTTTCATTGTTTCCATTGGACAAACCACAGGAACGCGTTTACAATATATTTGGTTATCTTAACAAATACGGCATGGATTGGTTTAGGGAGTTTGCTTCGTATCCGTACGAAATATCGCCCGGCCACTATGCGGTATCCATTGATTAGAAATGGGAGGCTGACATTTTGAATACAACGGAAAAAAGTATTGTGCGCGATATGAGCCTTGCGCCGAGCGGACATCTGAAAATTGATTGGGTTAAAGAACATATGCCGGTATTGAACCGTATCCGTGAACAGTTCGAAAAAGAACAGCCGTTCAAAGGCTTGAAAGTAGCTATCTCGCTTCATCTGGAAGCGAAAACGGCATACCTTGCAAAAGTAGTGAAAGCAGGAGGCGCAGACGTAACGATTACAGGTAGTAATCCGCTTTCTACGCAGGATGATGTAGCGGCCGCTCTTGTAGAAGATGGTATTACGGTGTTTGCCAAGTACAATCCAGAACCGGCTGAGTATAAAGAGCACATGATTAAAACGCTTGAGACAAAACCGGATTTAATTATCGATGATGGTGGAGATCTCGTAACAATTTTGCATTCTGAGCGTCCAGATCTGCTGACGCAAGTGCGCGGTGGCTGCGAAGAGACGACCACAGGCGTTATCCGCAATCGTGCGCTGGAGAAATCCGGTGAACTGAAATTCCCGATGATTGCGGTAAACGATGCGTACTGCAAATATTTGTTTGATAATCGTTATGGTACGGGACAGTCTGTATGGGATGGCATCAACCGTACAACAAACCTAGTAGTAGCCGGCAAGACAGTTGTCGTCGTCGGTTATGGCTGGTGCGGACGCGGCGTGGCGTTGCGCGCGAAAGGACTTGGCGCCAAGGTTATCGTTACTGAAATTGATGGCATCAAGGCAATTGAGGCATATATGGATGGCTTTGAGGTAATGCCGATGGCGGAAGCAGCTAAGCATGGCGATTACTTCGTGACAGTAACAGGAAACCGCGATGTTATCCGCGGCGAACATATGGAAGCGATGAAAGACGGCGCTATTTTATCCAATGCAGGTCATTTCGATATTGAAATCAACAAACAAGAGCTTGAAGCGCTTGCTACATCCAAACGTGTTGTGCGTAAAGACATCGAGGAGTATGTGTTAAAAGATGGGCGTAAAATTTATCTATTGGCGGAAGGACGTCTCGTCAATCTGGCAGCAGGCGATGGACATCCGGCGGAAATTATGGATATGACGTTTGCGCTGCAGGCTATTTCACTTGCATATGTTAACGAGAAGTATGAAGAAATCGGAGCGCGCGTACTGAACGTGCCATACGAGTTGGATGAACGAGTAGCACGTCTAAAGCTAGAAGCTTTAGGATTAGGTGTAGATATTTTGACCGAAGAACAAAAGGCGTATCTGGAAAGCTGGAAAGAAGAATAGGCTAAAAATCATAATGTCGAATGAGTTCGTTCACTCATTCGACATTTTTTTTATGCAATTAGCGCTAATTCCACAAAACTTCCTAAATTTTTATAGAAGGATTTCGGTTTATAAGCTAGAATACGTATGTGGTATAATGTGGGGGAAAGTGGAGGGAAATGCAAACAGGTAGGTGAGAATGCGTGTTCATGGGAGAGTTCGAGCATACCCTCGATGATAAGGGACGACTGACGGTTCCTTCCCGATTTCGGGAAGAACTGGGCGAACGCTTCGTAATGACGCGCGGTTTAGACCGTTGTTTGTTTGTTTATTCAATGGAAGAATGGAGCGTGCTGACAAGCAAGCTGAAGAACCTCCCTTTTACCAGGGCTGATGCCCGTGCGTTTACCCGCTTGTTTTTCTCCGGCGCGACTGAATGCGCACCGGACAAGCAGGGAAGAGTAAGCATACCACCCGCTCTGCGTAAGCATGGGCAAATTGAAAAAGAATGCGTCGTTATTGGCGTATCCAACAGAGTTGAGATTTGGGGCCGGACGGCGTGGGAAGCGTATACGTCCACATCCGGTGATTATTTTAATGAGATTGCGGAAAAAATTGTTGATTTTGATTTGTAGTAGGATGCAAGGAGGATAAATAATGTTCCATCACATCACGGTGCTGCACCAAGAGGCAGTGGACGGCTTGGCCATTAAGCCGGGCGGAATTTATGTGGATTGTACGCTTGGGGGTGCCGGCCACAGTTCATTAATCGCATCAAAGATTAGTGGAGGGGGACGTCTTATTGCCATTGATCAGGACGATATCGCTCTCGCTAACGCAGAAGAGCGCCTCGCGCCGTACATGGAACATGTTACGCTTGTGAAAAGCAATTTTCGTCGTCTGAAAGAAGTGCTTGAAGAGTTACATATTCCGCAGATTGACGGAGTATTGTTCGATTTGGGCGTATCTTCACCACAGTTGGATGAGGCTGAGCGTGGCTTTAGCTATAATGCGGATGCACCGCTTGATATGCGGATGGACCGCACGCAGCTATTGTCCGCGTATGAAGTTGTTAACGAATGGCCGGAGGAAGAAATCGCCTCCATTCTTTTCGAATACGGCGAAGAGAAGTTCGCACGCCGTATCGCCAAGGAGATTGCGGGCGAGCGCAAGAGAAATCCGATTACTACGACAGGTGAGCTGGTCGAACTAATTAAGCGCGGTATTCCAGCTGCAGCCAGACGCACTGGTCCACATCCGGCAAAGCGGACATTCCAGGCTATTCGCATTGCGGTGAACGACGAACTGAACGCTTTTAAAGAAGCATTGGAAGCAGGGATAGAACTTCTTGCTCCAGGTGGAAGGACAAGCGTCATTACCTTTCATTCATTAGAAGATAGAATTTGCAAACAGATCTATCAGGAGTACAGCAAGGGGTGTGTATGTCCGCCAGATTTTCCCCAGTGCGCTTGTGGCAACAAGCCGACACTGAAGGTCATTACACGCAAACCGATTGTACCGGAAGAAGCCGAATTAAACGAGAACCGCAGAGCACGTTCGGCGAAGCTACGGATTGCGGAGAAAGTAGAAAAATAGGCAAAGGAGGAGACGAATGTTTTGCGGCCATACAACCAAGGAAATCTAGCCACACGGATTGAGCAGAAACCGAAGCCGAAACAGCGTACGATTCAGAAGAAGCGCGTGACGATTCGCCCTGGCATCAGCTCCGGAGAGAAATTGCTTTACTTTTTTGTTGTCATTGCGCTCGTCATCGTGTCCACGTTTCTCATCGCCCGTTACGCGAAAATCTCGCATTATAACTATCAAATCCTTGAGACAAAGCAAGAAGTGAAGAAGGTAACGGAGCAGAACGGAGAGCTCCATGCCAAAATCGACGAATTGAGCAAACCGGAGCGGATTCGTAGTATTGCTGAACAAATGGGATTGACCAAGCTTGATGATACAGTACGGGTATTTAAAGGCGGCACAGCCTCGAACTAGGAGGATGCGAGATGAGAAAAAAAATCAACCTGCGTACGTTATTGATGGGGGGGCTATTTACGCTCTCCTTTTTTGCGCTCATTTTGCGCACGTTTTGGATTCAATATGTGGATAACACTGAGATTATGGCGAAAGCGACGAATACATGGGAACGAAGTGCTGCAATTAACCCTAAGCGCGGCGATATTACCGACCGCAACGGGAACCTGCTTGCCTATCAAGGCAAGGCGTACACGGTCATTGCGCGTCTAAAGCCATATTCCAATGATGATAGAAATAAAAACTATGTTGCTGATCCGGAAATGACAGCAGCTAAGCTTGCGCCGATTCTCAACATGTCCCAGGAAAAAATCATGGAGCGCCTGACAAAAAACTCGAAGCAGGTAGAGCTTCGCCCGGGTGGGTGGAAAATTCCGAAGGAAACAGCGGACAAAATAAAGGAACTTAATCTTCCAGGTATCGGGCTGTATGAAGAATCACGCCGTTACTATCCGTCTGGCGCATTCGCATCGCACGTCATCGGCTATACTAATCTAGAAGGCGAAGCGAAGATGGGGATTGAAAGTATGTTTGATGAGCAGATGAAGGGACAGAAAGGGAGCTTTACGTTCAAAAAAGACGCGCACGGGAACCAGTTGCCGGATGGGGTAGAATCATATAAACCGGCCAAGGACGGGAATAAGGTTATACTGACGATTGACCACCAGATTCAAAGCTATGTCGAAGATGCGCTGAATCAGACGACTGCCAAGTATAAGATGGAAGGTGTCAGCGTAGTAGTAGCCGATCCGAATACCGGACAAATCCTCGGTATGGGCACTCGACCGACGTTCAACCCGAATGCTCCGACAGATATTAAGAAATTCTACAATCCGGTTATTACAGAGAATTTCGAGCCGGGTTCGACGTTTAAGATTGCGACGCTTGCCGCCGCCATCGAAGAGAAAAAATTTAATCCCAATGATAAGTACATGTCGGGTACGTATAGAGGTGTACCTGGCGAGCCGATTCGTGACCATAACCGTGGGATCGGTTGGGGCAGGATTTCATATCGGGATGGGGTCAAGCGCTCTAGTAATATCGCGTTTGTTCTTCTTGGCTATAAAATGCTCGGTCAAGAAAAGCTGTTTAGCTATCTTGAGAAGTTTGGATTCGGACAGAAGACGGGGATTGACCTCCCCGGCGAAGCGAAGGGGTCTTTCAATCCGAAACGTAAATACTATCCGCGTGATGTAGCTTCCATTACGTTCGGTCAAGGTGTATCGGTAACCGCTATTCAACAGGTAGCAGCAGTAGGGGCCGTCGCAAACGGCGGAAAGCTAATGAAGCCATATATCGTTAAGGAAATAAGAGACGCCAAAACAAATCAGGTAATTCAGGAGAATAAGCCTCAGATGGTACGCCGCGTTGTCTCCGAGGAGACAGCTAAGCAGACGCGCGATTTACTAGGCGCAGTTGTGAATGAGAAGAACGGGACCGGTCAGCCGTTCGCGCTGCCGGGCTATGAGGTGGCTGGTAAAACCGGAACGGCTCAGGTTGCCGAGAAAGGTCGCTATGTTGCAGGTAAATATATTAACTCATTTATTGGCTTTGCGCCAAAAGATAATCCGAAGCTCTTAATCTTCGTTGTAGTCGATCAGCCGCATATTGATACGCCGTCAGCAGGCGGAAGAATCATTGCGGCGCCGATTTTTAAATCCGTCATGGAACGCAGCCTACATTATTTGAAGCTGTCACCTGATAAAACGGACAGCAAAACTGTAGAAGTTACGAAGGATGAGTCGACTGCTATGCCAGACATTGCAGGGAAAACGGTCACGGAAGGCAAACAGGCGTTAAAGGAAGCCGGCTTGACAGCCCAGGTGTTAGGATCGGGCAAGACGGTGGTCGGACAGTATCCGCAAGCGTCCGCGGAGCTTACAAAAGGAACGAACGTATATATACTAACCTCCAAAGAAGGAGTGAAGATGCCGGACTTACGCGGTAAAACGCTGCGCGAAGTGATGGAGCTGTCGTCGCTTTTGGGTATTCAAGCATCGGGCATTAGTGGAGAAGGATATGTCATCAATCAGAGCATTCCGCCTGGTACGGCGCTGAAGAAGGGGGACAAGCTTGCGGTTACGCTAGCACCGAAGTCGGAAGTGCCGACCCCTGATTCTGAGAAGGAGTCGAAGAAGACGGGAGACAAAGAGAAAACAGAACGGAAAGCGGAGAACTGAGGAAAGCCTGTTCTATCTTTTTTACTCATCGAATAGGGTATTGGTGAGAATATATTGCGCGGATGAAGTGAGCGCACCCATTCGATGAGGAGGAGAAAGACATTGCGTGTATCCGGTGTTACCGTTCGACGACGCATTTTTATTGCGCTACTGCTGGGCTCCCTGTTGTTTCTGCTGTTGATTACACGCCTTGGCTATGTGCAGCTTTGGCAGGGTCCGTCGTTAAGAGAGGATGCTGAAGACTTATGGACACGTGATATTCCATTTGAAGCAAAGCGAGGGCGCATTCTGGATCGTAATGGCGAAGTACTGGCATACAATATAAGCGTGCCGTCTGTCATGGCGATTCCTGCACAGATTCAAGACAAACCTGATGCTGCCCGTAAGCTTGCACCCATTCTAAAAGCTGAGGAACAGAAAATTCTAAAGGAAATTAGCCGACGTGAACGTATCGTACGCGTGCCAAAGGGACGCCGTATTTCCGAAGAAGTAGCAAAGCAGGTGCAGGCGCTTAACATTCCGGGTATTCGACTAGTGGAAGATAGTCAGCGCTATTATCCGAACGGCTCGTTAGCGGCGCATGTGCTTGGATTTACGGGGATAGACAATCAAGGGCTGACCGGAGTGGAGCGTATATATAATGAAAAGCTTCAGGGTAAGAGGGGGCATGTTACGTATGGAGCAAACGCGGCCGGACAAAAAATGCCTGGCTTGTCCGAACGATTTATTCCTCCGGTGGATGGCCAGGATTTATACTTGACGATTGATGCGGATATCCAGCGCATTATTGAACGTGAGCTCGATCAGGCAATGGCCGTATACGAGCCGGATGATGCGATTTCTATTGCCTTTTCACCGAAAACGGGGGAAGTGTTGGGCATGGCGAGTCGCCCCAATTATGATCCTGGGCATTATAAGGACTATCCTGTGGAGACATACAACCGAAATTTGCCGATTTGGAAGACGTATGAACCGGGATCCACGTTTAAGATTATTACGCTTGCCGCCGCTCTTGAAGATAAAAAGGTCGACCTGAATAAAGATATGTTTAATGACCCAGGCTCTATTAAAGTAGCTGGTGCAACACTACGCTGCTGGAAGCGAGGTGGACACGGACAGCAAACGTTCCTCGAAGGAGTGCAGAATTCATGCAACCCGGGCTTTGTATTGCTGGGGCAACGTCTTGGTAAGGATCGGCTCTTTCATTACATCAATCAATTCGGTTTTGGAAAGCGGACGGGCATCGATTTGCTTGGTGAAGAGAACGGTGTGCTGTTTAAGCTAAGCCGGGTAGGACCGGTAGAGTTGGCCACTACAGCGTTCGGGCAGGGGGTTTCCGTCACTCCCATCCAGCAGGTGCAGGCAGTAGGGGCAGCGATTAATGGTGGTAAGCTGATGAAGCCGCACCTTGCTAAGTCATGGCACGATCCGAAAACCGGTAAGACGGTACAGGAGAATAAGCCCCAGTCAGTCCGCCGGGTCATCTCTCCGGAAACATCTGCTGAAGTACGTCAAGCGCTTGAGAGCGTCGTTGCTAATGGTACAGGGCGCAATGCCTACATCGACGGCTACCGTGTCGGGGGAAAAACCGGGACGGCCCAGGTGGTAGAGAACGGCGTGTATTCGAAGAGTAAACATATCGTATCGTTCATCGGTTTCGCACCTGCAGACGATCCGCAAATTCTTGTCTATACCGCTATAAACAATCCGAAAGGCATTCAGTTCGGAGGTCTTGTGGCCGCACCGATCGTGCGCAATATTCTGGAGTCCTCTCTACACCATATGAAAGTACCACCTCGTACACAGCAGATGGACAAAAAATATCAGTATCCCGACAAAAAAATCGTACAGGTGCCGAATCTTATCGGCATGGAACGTAAGGATATTACTGCTTCATACTATGCCTTCCCGCTTGACATTGCAGGTAGCGGTACTAAAGTATCCTACCAATCGCCGCAACCGGGCACGAGAATAGAAGAAGGCGCGACAATTCGTGTTTATTTGGGTGACAAATAAAACAAAGAGCATTACAATAAATTCGTTATGAGTTATAGATGGAGACGAAGCGGGAGAACCGCGGGAAAGAAAGAAGGAGAAGGACAATGCAACTAGAAGAGTTACTGGCACCTCTCGCTCTGTGGCGGACAACAGGGGACGTGAAAACAGAAATCACGGGGATCGAAATAGATTCGCGCAAGGTGAAGCCGGGCGATTTGTTCATTTGCTTGCCCGGTTTTACAGTGGATGGACACGATTTTGCCGAGAAAGCCGTTCTTCAGGGCGCGGTGGCTATTTTAGCACAGCGATCGGTTGAAGCCGACGTTCCTGTTATTTATGTGCCGGATACAAGGCGGGCAATGGCTGTGCTTGGAGATCGGTTCTTCGGCCAACCGACGCACCGGATGAAAGTTATCGGGGTGACAGGAACGAATGGTAAGACGACCACTACACATTTAATTGAACGCATTTTAGGAGAGGCGGGGCATCCAACCGGCATTATCGGTACGATTGAGATGCGTATTGCGGATGAAGTTCGTGAAGTAAAGAATACGACCCCGGAAGCGCTTGATTTGCACCGTGCCTTTCGCTGGATGAAAGATAAGGGTGCTGAATATGCGGCTATTGAAGTATCCTCGCATGCACTTGATATGGGACGGGTACGCGGTGTGCGATTTACCACAGGCGTATTCACCAATCTGACGCAGGATCATCTCGATTACCATAAAACGATGGAGAATTATCTGCAGGCGAAAGGGCTCTTGTTTTCCCAGCTTGGCAATGAGTATGATAGGGAGCGTATGAAATACGCCATACTGAATATAGATGACCCGGCAAGCGAGACCTTCGCCCGTATAACACCGGCACAGGTTATTACATATGGTATTCAGGGAGAGGCGGATGTACGTGCCAGAGATATCTCGATTACAGCCAGGGGTACAAAGCTGAAGCTAGAGACATTTGCAGGAAGCGTTGACTTGACATTGCGCATGATCGGTAATTTCAATGTGTATAATGTGCTGGCGGCTACGGCGGCTTGCCTTGTAGAGGGCATCTCCCTTGATACAATTAAGCGGACATTGGAGCAGGTGGAAGGTGTACGCGGCAGGTTTGAGCGTGTAGATGCAGGGCAGGACTATACAGTTATCGTCGATTACGCCCATACACCTGACAGTCTGGAAAATGTGCTGAAAACTGTTCGCGAGTTTGCTGAGGGCAAGGTGTACTGCATTGTAGGCTGTGGTGGTGACCGTGACCGGACGAAACGCCCGATTATGGCCACGATTGCTGCACGTTATGCTGATATAGCAGTCATTACATCTGACAATCCACGCTCGGAAGAGCCGCAGGCGATTATCGACGATATGGTAGAAGGTCTGGTTGCGAATGGCATTGATAAAGACCAGTATTTCACCCAGGTGGACCGCAGGGAAGCGATTCGTGAAACGATTCACAGAGCAGGACCTAAGGATGTCGTGCTCATCGCCGGTAAAGGCCATGAGACGTATCAAATTTTAAAAGATAAAACCATCCACTTCGATGATAAAGAAGAGGCGCATCAAGCCATACTAGAAAAGAAGAAATAGGATGAGGAGATTATAGAAAGGAGGGCGTACAATGCTTGTACGGGTTTTGTTTTTTTCCATTGCCGCAGCTTTTTTAATTGCTGTGCTTCTCGCTCCGCTCTTCATCCCTATTCTGAGACGGTTGAAGTTTGGCCAGGCGATTCGTGAAGAAGGACCGAAAGGACATCAGAAAAAAGCGGGGACACCGACAATGGGCGGGATTATCATTTTGCTTGCCCTTACGTTCACCGTTATTAAATTCGCCAACCAATCGGTCGAGATTTTTCTACTTCTTTTTATTACGCTAGGCTATGGGCTCATCGGGTTTTTAGACGATTTTATCAAAATTGTAATGAAGCGTAACTTAGGTCTGACTGCAAAACAAAAGTTGTTCGGTCAGCTGGTTATTGGAGCGGTATTCTACTATGTACTCATCCGTAATGGATATGATACGACCATTTCCATCCCGGGAATTCATTGGAGCATTGATATGGGATGGCTCTATTTGCCGCTTGTACTCATCATGACTATCGGTGCGTCCAATGCAGTCAACTTGACAGATGGTCTGGATGGGCTGCTTGCAGGGACCAGTGCGATTGCATTCAGCGCATATGCGGTTATTGCCTGGATGTCGAGTCAGATGAACATTGCTATTTTTGCTGCTGCAGTAGTAGGAGCTGTGCTCGGTTTTCTCGTGTTCAATGCGCATCCAGCTAAAGTATTTATGGGAGATACAGGTTCGCTCGCACTGGGCGGAGCTATTGCCGGGATTGCTATTCTTACAAAGACGGAAATTCTGCTCATCATTATCGGCGGTGTGTTCGTTATGGAAGCTTTATCTGTTATTATTCAAGTACTCTCTTACAAAACACGTAAAAAACGGGTGTTTCGCATGAGTCCATTGCATCATCATTATGAGTTAGGCGGCTGGTCCGAATGGCGAGTCGTAGTAACTTTCTGGTTTGCAGGATTGATTTGCGCAAGCCTGGGCGTATATATTGGGGTGTTAAGCTGATGTCCATTGAAGAAGGAAGAACGTTATATAAGGGAAAACAAGCGGTTGTGCTCGGCCTTGCCAAGAGCGGAGCCGCCGTAGCTCGCACGCTGAAAGCGTGTGGTGCCGTTGTTACGGTCAACGATAAAAAACCAGAGAATGAATGTGAAGAAGCAGAATTGCTCCGGAAGGAAGGAATTTCTGTTATCTGTGGTGGGCATCCGGACGATATTGTAAACCCGGATGTTGATATTGTAATTAAAAACCCAGGCATCCCATATACGGTAGCGCCAATTCAGAAAGCGGAATCACTCGGTATTCCGGTTGTCACAGAAGTAGAGATTGCTTACGAGCTGTCGGATGCACCGCTTATCGGCATTACTGGATCGAATGGTAAGACGACAACTACGACATTGATTGGCCGCATGCTAGAAGAGGGCGGCCTCGCGCCGATCGTAGCTGGCAACATCGGGACCCCGCTAAGCGAACAGGCGCTGCAAGCGAAGACGAATCAGGTGCTGGTAGCTGAGCTTAGCAGTTTTCAGCTCAAAGGGACAAGAAAGTTCCGCCCGGTGATCGCGTGTCTGCTAAATGTATATGATGCACATTTGGATTATCATAAAACAAAAGAAGATTACGTACATAGCAAAAGTAAGCTTTTCATGAATCAGGATGAGTCAAATGTGGCCGTACTGAATTATGATAATGAAATCTGCCGTAATCTGGCTGAAGAAATTCGTTCGCAAATTCTTTGGTTTAGTGTAACAGAAGAGGTAGAGCAGGGTGCCTTCTTACGGGATGGGGCCATCGTATTCAAACGTTCTTTATCAGGCACCCTGGCGGATAAGCTAGACAAATCACCAGAGGAAGAGGTAGTGGTTCGCTTAGAAGAGTTAGCATTGCCGGGTGCTCACAACGTAGAGAACATGCTGGCGGCAATTTGTGTGGCCCGGGCATCCGGTGCAGATATGGAAGCACTCCGCCATGTGTTGCGTACGTTTTCCGGTGTAGAACATCGACTCGAGTTTGTAGATGAAATCAATGGCGTTAAATACTATAATGACTCAAAAGCAACCAATCCGGAAGCAGCCAGCCGTGCGCTCGACTCATTTTCGGCTCCGATCGTTTGGATTGGTGGTGGGCTTGATCGAGGTATCGATTTCCATGAATTGGTACCTTTGCTTCGCCGACATGTCAAAGCAGTTATTACATATGGGCAGACCGCAGAAAAATTGTTAGCCCGAGCGGAAGATGCGGGGATTATTCGGACCAAGCGCGTCGATACTGTTATTGATGCGGTTGCCGAAGCCAAGTCCATTGCTCGGGAAGGCGACATTGTACTTCTCTCACCGGCGTGTGCTAGCTGGGACATGTACAAATCGTTTGAGGAGCGGGGGGTCTTGTTTAAGCAATCCGTGCATAAGCTTAAAACAAGCCCGTAACCGCTGTTTGAAGGTTTAATCAAAATCAGGTGATTGAACGGACAGGCGGCAGGGTGCGGCAAATTCTGCGCTGTAAGAGGTGTTTTGCGTGACAAAGGCCCGTTCAACTCCTGATTTTATTATTATTGTCGTGACATTTGTGCTGCTGGCGATTGGCGTGGTCATGGTATACAGTTCAAGTGCCGTGGTCGCCGCCCAGAAAGGCGATCCATTCTTTTTCACCAAGCGCCAGCTTATTTTTGCCACACTCGGTATTGCGGCGATGTTTGTAACAATGAACGTAGATTACTGGGTATGGAAAAGATGGGCGAAGCCGGGCCTCATTCTTTGTTTCTTCCTGCTGATTATCGTTCTGATTATTGGTAAAGAGGTTAATGGAGCAAAGAGTTGGCTGGGTATTGGCGCATTTGGAATTCAGCCGGCGGAGTTTATGAAGTTGGGAATGGCCGCATTTCTAGCAAAATGGCTGTCAGATAACCAGAAAGACATCGGTTCATTTACTAAAGGACTAGTACCTACACTGGGCATCGTCTTTCTAGCATTCGGAATGATTATGCTTCAACCGGATCTTGGAACAGGTACGGTATTGTTCGGTACTTCTGTATTGATGATTTTCGTGGCAGGTGCACGGATGAAGCATTTGCTTGGTTTGGCTATGCTTGGAGCAATCGGTTTTATAGGGCTTGTGCTGGCCGCGCCTTACAGGATTAAACGAATAACGTCCTTCATCGATCCGTGGTCGGACCCACTTGGCGCTGGCTATCAATTAATTCAATCATTATATGCGATCGGACCGGGTGGGTTGATGGGACTAGGAATCGGAATGAGCCGACAGAAATTCCTGTATTTGCCCGAACCGTATAATGACTTTATCTTTTCGATTTTGGCTGAGGAGCTTGGATTTATCGGAGGGGCGACTGTGCTCCTGCTGTTTCTGCTGTTGTTATGGCGAGGCATGCGTACCGCAGTGACAGCGCCCGATTTGTTTGGCAGCCTGCTTGCAATTGGAATTATTGGGATGCTGGCGATTCAGGTTGTTATTAATGTAGGGGTAGTCACTGGCATGTTTCCAGTAACGGGTATTACGCTTCCGTTTCTTAGCTATGGTGGTTCTTCGCTTACACTTATGCTTACAGGAATTGGAGTTCTCTTAAATATTTCTCGCTATTCCAAGATGTAGACAGACAGTGTACAATAGAAAACGGTAGTTTTGGTGTTAAGGATTATGCAGTTTTTATGTCGGGATGCAGGGCGCAAAGCCATAGCCTTTCTTTTTAGTCTAGTTATACGTGCTTCCGCGGCTCTCGCTTGGACGCACGTATACAGGCGCTGCTTTTGTAGGCAGAAAAGAAATCAGCTCGGCGGGTGCCCTGCATTTCGACTTTATTCCGTAGAATATGATGACAATGGAAATACAATAGTTTGATATAAAAGGAGCCAGGTTCATATGAATATTGTTATTAGCGGGGGAGGGACAGGTGGCCATATATATCCCGCTCTTGCACTTATAAAAGAAATTAAGCGGCATGAGCCCGACTCTCGCATTTTATACATTGGAACGGAAAAAGGGTTGGAAGCTCAAATTGTACCAAAGGAAGGGATAGCTTTTGAATCGGTGTACATTACCGGGTTCAAGCGTAGTCTTTCGCTAGATAATGTAAAAACCATTGCCAGATTTCTCAAGGCGACCCGTCGGGTGAAGCGGATTATCCAGGATTTTAAACCGGATGTTGTGGTAGGTACCGGCGGTTACGTGTGCGGTCCGGTTGTATACGCTGCAAGTGCGCTTGGCATACCGACGCTTGTTCATGAGCAGAATGTGATTCCTGGATTAACTAATAAATTTTTGTCACGTTATACAAGCCGTGTAGCCGTAACATTCTCAGGCTCGGCGACTCATTTTCCACAAGGGAAAACCGTGGTGACTGGCAATCCTCGTGCGACGGAAGTTGCTTTGGCAGACGGAGCTGCAGGGCTTGCTTCGTTGAATGTACCTCCGGGCAAGAGGTATGTATTGATCGTGGGGGGGAGCCGTGGAGCTAGAGCTATTAACGAAGCGGTAATTGACATGACGGCCGCACTTTCTGATTATCCTGATTATCATTTCATTTATGTGACTGGCGAAGTGCATTACGAGAAAACGATAGAAGCGATCCGTCGAAACGGACAACTGCCCGTAAACATGACTGTGCGCCCATTTATTTATAATATGCCGGAAGTGTTGGCGGGCATCGACTTAATCGTAAACCGTGCCGGCGCATCGTTTCTTGCGGAGATTACAGCACTTGGTCTGCCTTCCGTTCTTATTCCTTCACCTTATGTGACGAACAATCACCAAGAGAAAAATGCAAGGTGGCTAGAGGAGCAAGGCGCAGCTCGCGTCATTATTGAACCAGAGTTAAGTGGTTCTGCCATGCTGGCGGAAATTGACGCAGTACTTAAAGACGATAAGCGGATAAAAACGATGCGCAGTGCGGCAAAAGCGCTCGGACAGCCCGATGCGGCTACGCTTGTCTATAACGAATTAAAAGCGATTGCCCGCGCCTGACTGTAACATAGTGGGCGGGGCGAGCATACATTATCCTAGGCGCGTGACCCATAGGGCGTTGCATACCAGGTAGGGATTCATAGAGGAGGTTCTATATATGCAGAAGCTGATTAAAGAGCTGAAAGAAGCCAACATCGGAACAGTGCTTATTAATGAACCGCTGGCAAACCACACGACGTGGAAAATCGGCGGACCGGCAGACATTCTTGTTGAACCGACTGATAAAATGGCGTTGGCTTACAGTATGAAGCTCGTTCACAAGTATAATGTGCCATGGCAAGTGCTAGGCAGAGGTTCGAATATGCTTGTACGGGATAAAGGGATCCGCGGCGTTGTCTTTAAACTGGCTGAAGGATTTGATCACCTTACCTTTAACGGGGAAGAGGTAGAGGTGGGAGCTGGCTATTCGTTTATACGATTAGCAGTGATGGTCGGGAAAGAGGGATTGACCGGGCTTGAATTTGCTGGCGGTATTCCAGGTACGGTAGGCGGCGCAGTTTATATGAATGCAGGTGCGCATAGCTCTGACGTTTCACGTATTCTTAAATCGGCCGAAGTGTTACTCGAAAATGGAGAGTTGGTCTGGCTTTCTCCGGAAGAACTCGGTTTCAGCTACCGCACGTCCGTGTTACAGAAAGAGCGGAGAGGTGTTGTGGTAAATGCCGTATTCAGGCTCCAATACGGCGACCGTAAAGCAATCGCCAGCCATATGGCGGCATATAAAGACCGGCGGCGTCAAACGCAGCCGCTATCTATGCCATGTGCAGGCAGCGTATTCCGCAATCCGCCAGGAGACCATGCGGGGCGCCTGATTGAGAGCGCTGGGCTTAAAGGTCTTACTGTCGGAGGTGCGCAAATTTCGGAGAAGCATGCCAATTTCATCGTAAATCGAGGAAACGCGACGGCTCAGGATGTCCTCGACCTCATGGAACGGGTTATCGAAATCATTGATGAACATTACCAGGTACGACTTGTTCCGGAAGTATTGGTGGTGGGCGAGGGGTAAACGGAGGTGAAATCTTGGAGTCATTCGTGATTGAGGGAGGAACCCCTCTTTCGGGAGAACTGCGTATTCAGGGCGCGAAGAACGCTGCCCTCCCCATTCTGGCGGCTACCGTGCTTACCGGAGGTTCCTATACCATCTACGATGTACCCCGTCTCTCTGATATTGATGTTATGCTCAAAATTTTAACGGAATTAGGCGCTGTATGTTCGCACGAGGAGACGACGGTTCATGTGGATACGACAGCGCTCGCCTCTTCGACCGTTCCGGAGGATTTGATGGGGCAGATGCGCTCCTCTATCTTTCTTATGGGGCCGCTTCTGGCTCGGTTCGGCGAAGTTATTCTTACCCGTCCGGGCGGCTGTGCTATTGGGGAGCGAAGAATTGATCTTCATCTTAAAGGTTTGGAAGCACTGGGTGCACGTATTATTGCTCAAGACGGATTCATCCGCTGTACGGCTGATAAGTTAAAAGGCGGTATGGTTTTTCTGGATTACCCAAGCGTGGGAGCGACGGAGAATATCATGATGGCTGCGGTGCTGGCGCAAGGAGAAACTGTTCTATCTAATGCGGCACGTGAACCAGAGATTATTGACCTGCAGAACTTCCTGAACCGTCTAGGAGCTCGTGTGCACGGAGCGGGAACGGATCGTATCGTAATCGAAGGAGTATCCCACCTGCAGGCCACGGATTATCAGGTCATTCCCGACCGAATTGTTACGGGAACGATGATGTTGGCCGCAGCGATTACACAGGGGAAAATTGTCCTGCGAAACGTTAATCCGATGCATCTGGTAGCGATACTAGATGTTGTTAAACAATGCGGTGTTGAAATCGACTATGGGCGTGATATAATTACGGTAAAGGCAAGCGGACCATTCCGTGCCGTCGACCGTATTATCACGGCTCCGTACCCCGGATTTCCGACGGATATGCAGTCGCAGACGATGGCGTTTCTTTCTGTAGCGAAAGGCTGTAGTATCATTAAAGAAACGGTATTTGATGGAAGATTCAGGCATGTGAATGAGTTGTGCCGCCTAGGCGCTGATATTTATGTGGATTTGCACACCGCTTTTATTCGAGGTGTGCCACATCTATCTGGGACGGCTGTGGAAGCGACCGATTTACGGGCTGGTGCGGCGCTCATTATTGGAGGGCTTGCTGCGGAAGGGGAGACGAAAGTAACGCAGGCGTATCATATCGATCGCGGCTATGACCGGATTGAAGAGCAGCTTGCAAGTCTGGGAGCCCGCATTCGAAGGGTATAACCGGATGCACACTTTCCATTGCGTATATTTTGTGCATGTGAAGCGGCATATGAGAGTATGCCGCTTTTGTAAGTTTACAGGTTCAATAGCGGAGGAATACGGAATGGCCAATATAGAGAAAATACCGCGTTTACGCCAAGAGAATCGGAAAAAGAAAACGAATCGTCAGTTGCTCATCCTGATGTTGCTGTTTTTTACGGTACTGCTTGTGGTGCTTTTTTTTCAATCATCTATTAGTCGAGTACAAGATATATCTGTTACCGGAGCTAAACTTGTACCGTCTGAGGAGGTAATCAAGCATTCGCAGCTTACGTTTGACATGCAGTATTTGTTTGTTAATAAGCAGAATGTGGAGCATTCGATTATTGCTGCGCTTCCGGCGATCGAGAGCGTGGATGTTCGAAAAAAGTTTCCCGGCAAGGTCGAACTTGTAGTAACGGAGAGACCGAGGGTAGCGTTATTGATGAATAGTCAGGGTGCAATGTATCCTATCACGGATAAAGGCGGCGTATTAAAACAATATCCATCAGGTGACGGAGCGGTGGACAAGCCGATTATTCGACGATGGGGGACAGAGCAGCTTCTTCCTAGGTTCGCTGGTGAATTGGATAAACTTGATCCCGGTATTCGCCAGCAAATTTCCGAGATTCGACACGAACCGACCAAGAATAATCCCGAAAATCTTGTATTATTTATGAAGGATGGATTTGAAGTGCATACCACTATACAGAACTTCGCTGACAATATGGCGTGGTATCCTTCTTTTGTTCAAAGCCTGAAGCAGGAAGGAAAAACCGAAGGGATTATCAATCTATCAGAGGTGAAATGGTTTGCACCGTACAAACAGCAGCCGGCAAACAATGAAAAACAGTCTAAGAGTCCGTAAAATCCATGTGTATTTAACACTCGTGCTTCTTGTATTTGGGTTTATCGTTGCGTATTCGGTTCAATTGACGATGTCAGGAGCAAGCAACCTCCCTTCTTCGACGAATGACAACGAATGGGAGAAAAAAGTAAGGTTGAATGAGAAGTTAATTAATGAAAAAGAGACGAATGAGAATCTGGAGAAACGGCTCGCAAAACTTCGTATGGAAGTTACCGCAAAGGAAAAAGAGCTGTCGGAGCGGCAGACAGCCTCGAAGCAGGTGCTGAGCCGTCTGGAAGAGTTACGGATGAGAGCCGGCTTAATCCCAGTAACAGGTCCGGGTGTTACCGTTACGCTCGAAGATAGTAAATCCGCTCACACATTCGATAATGTCGCCGAAGGGATTGTGCATGACCAGAATATTCGCGATGTGGTAAACGAATTGTTCGCGGCAGGGGCAGAGGGAATTTCCGTGAATGGGCAGCGTTTGATCGGCGGTTCGAGTATACGGTGCGTAGGTCCAACGGTTATTGTAAACGATACGAAGCTGGCGCCGCCTTTCGTAATTGAGGCAATTGGTAATAAGGATACGCTAGTGGGTGCTCTGCGATTGCCAGGCGGTGTCATTGATATATTGAAGCAACGCACTCTAGAAATTTCCATTAATAGCTCAGATAAAGTCGAGCTGCCGGCACACGTCGGAGAAACACAAACAAAAGCAGGGATTAAACCTCCTGCGATCCAGGGATAGAAGCGGTGGGGAAACAAGATGAAAAATAATCGGCAGGTCCCATTCATTATCACGGCCATAAGCATTATCATTGGTTTCATGCTGACGCTTCAGTTTCGCTCAAATCAGCCAACATTCGCCACTGAACGACAGGATACGTTTCAGTTACGGCAGAATGTTCAAAAAGAAATGGAGCATCATCAGAAGCTATTAAATGATATATCCAAGCATGAAAAACTATTAAGTGAATATGAGACATCAATAAACGAAGGCAGCGGTCCTTCCGTGATGCAGGACGAGCTTGTTCGTCTTGAGAAAGAACACGGTTTTGCGGATATAGCAGGTCCCGGCATCATTGTTACAATAGAAGACGAGCCTTCTGCTCCTGGCGCAGACAGGTTGCAATCCCCTGTTATGGATCAGGACTTGACTGACTTGACGAGCCTGTTGTTTGCAAATGGCGCAAAAGCAATTGCGGTTAATGGAAACCGTTTAATTGTTAACAGTTCCATTCGCACCGTTGGCGAGGGTATCCAGGTGGATACCAAACCTATTGAGATGCCTTATATCGTGAAGGCCGTAGGTGATCCGCAAAGCCTGGAAGCAGCTCTGCGCCTTCCTGGTTCAGATCGTGAGTCGATGGAGGACTGGTTTCATTTTTTGAACAAGAAATTTACCATCCAGAAGTCGGAAAGTATCACGGTTCCTGCCCATAAAGGAGCAGGTGGAGTGAAATATATGAAACCTCTGGAGCAAAAAGGAGCGTCATAAGCGGATGTGGTTACCTGTCATTGGTTTGATTATTGGTGTTGTTCTCGGATTGTCGTTTGAATTCCGTGTGCCGGAGGAGTATAGCAGCTATCTTTCCATTGCGGTGCTAGCTGCTCTGGATACAATTTTTGGCGGCTTGCGAGCCCATCTGGATAACCACTTTGACATTAAAGTGTTTATGTCAGGCTTCTTCTTTAACACGCTTCTTGCGGCAGGACTGGCTTTTCTTGGTGTATATATGGGTGTGGATTTGTATTTGGCGGCGATTTTTGCGTTCGGTGTTCGCCTGTTTAACAATATTGCTGTAATCCGTCGTATCCTCATTGGACGCTGGTTTGGCGATAAGGAAGAAAAAACGCTGCCTTAGCGCATATTTTTTATAATTTTTCGCGTTGAAAAAAAGGGAAACACCATATGATGTGGAAGTAAATACAGTAACTCATTTTTAGCGCTTCGCTATAAAAATAAAATAAAGAGGAGGTGCCAAACTTGAACAACAGTGAATATATTGTCAGCTTAGATATTGGTACATCCAAAGTCAGAGTAATCATTGGAGAAATTAATAGCGGAACCATCAATATTATCGGGGTTGGAACTGCGGATTCGCATGGAATAAAAAAAGGTGCCATCGTTGATATCGATGAAACCGTACAAGCGATTCGCGAAGCTATAGAAAAAGCGGAACGGATGGTAGACCTGCCGATTCGTCATGTTGTTGTGGGAATTTCCGGTAACCATATTCAGCTTCAGTCCAGCCATGGTGTGGTTGCCGTATCAAGCGAGAATAGAGAAATTGCCGACGAAGATATCGAGCGAGTAATGAAAGCTGCACAAGTCGTTGCTATCCCGCCAGAGAAAGAAATTATCGACGTGGTTCCCGTTCAATATATTGTCGACGGCCTTGGAGAGATTAGCGATCCGAGAGGTATGATGGGTGTACGTCTGGAAATGGAAGGCACAATCATTACAGGGGCCAAGACTGTCATACATAACTTAGTACGCTGCGTAGAACGGGCAGGCTTATCTATTGTCGGAATGTATCTTATGCCGCTTGCATCCAGTGAAATTGCGTTGACGAAGGATGAGAAAAATTTAGGTGTAGTACTTGTAGATATCGGCGCCGGATCAACCACGGTGTCCGTTTTTGAGATGGGTATGTTAAGCTCGTTTTCCGTACTTCCAATCGGTGGAGATTACATTACGAATGATATCGCCATCGGATTACGTACTACTACGGAGGAAGCAAAGCAAATCCAGCTGAATAACGGATGTGCGCTAATTGAAGAAGCAAGTGAAGATGAATGCTTTCTGGTTAAACGAATCGGAAGCGATGTAGAAAAGGAATTTACGCAAGTTGAATTGGCCAATGTAATTGAGCCCCGTGCTGCAGAGATTTTCAATTTAGTAGAAGATGAACTGCACCTCCTTGGTTATGATACGAGCATACCGAATGGCTTCGTGTTGACCGGGGGCGTCGCGAACATCCCTGGCTTGTTGGAGTTGGCGCGTTACGAATTGCAGGCGCCGGTGCGAATTGCCATTCCGGATTACATCGGGGTACGCGATCCCGCTTATACGACGGGGGTCGGTTTGATCAAGTATGCGTCCAAATATTACATGCATCAGATGCCACAGCAACTAGAGACGAAACAACCTCAACCGAAAAGTAACCGAAAGCCTAGTCATGCACCTAAAGCGCCAAAAGAGCCGAAGGAGCATGGAGGAGTTATCAGAAAGGTTAAAGACTGGTTTAGCGAATTTATTTAGACTGTTTGCATGATAAGTGAGGGGGACTTTAATACATGTTGGAATTCGACTTGGAAATGGATACACTAGCGCAGATAAAGGTTATCGGTGTCGGCGGTGGCGGTAGCAACGCCGTTAACCGTATGATCGAGGGCGGCATCCAGGGCGTGGAATTCATCGCTGTAAACACGGATTACCAGGCGCTGAATCTGTCAAAAGCGCAGCATAAGTTACAAATCGGCGCTAAACTAACACGAGGGCTTGGAGCAGGTGCAAACCCGGATGTCGGAAAGAAAGCGGCGGAGGAGAGCCGTGAACAGATTGAGCAAGCCTTGCGTGGAGCGGATCTTGTGTTCGTTACAGCAGGGATGGGTGGGGGAACTGGAACAGGTGCTGCGCCCGTTATCGCAGAAATCGCCAAAGAAATTGGCGCATTAACTGTAGGAGTTGTGACTCGTCCGTTTACGTTTGAAGGACGTAAACGCCAGGTACAAGCCGAACAAGGAATTTGTGGACTGAAAGAAAAAGTAGATACACTAATTGTGATTCCGAATGATCGTTTGTTGGAAATTGTCGATAAGAATACCCCGATGCTTGAAGCGTTCCGTGAAGCGGATAATGTGCTGCGTCAAGGGGTACAAGGCATCTCCGATTTGATTGCCGTTCCCGGTCTTATCAACTTGGACTTTGCCGATGTGAAGACCATTATGACAGAACGTGGTTCTGCGCTTATGGGAATCGGAATTGCTACGGGTGAGAGCCGGGCGGCCGAAGCGGCAAAGAAAGCGATCTGCAGCCCGCTGCTTGAAACGTCGATTGATGGTGCGCGCGGTGTATTGATGAATATTACCGGTGGTACAAATCTAAGCCTGTATGAAGTAAATGAAGCGGCTGATATTGTAGCTTCTGCTTCTGATGCGGAAGTAAATATGATCTTCGGTGCTGTGATTAATGAGAATTTGAAGGACGAAATTGTCGTTACTGTCATTGCGACTGGATTCGAAGAATCACAGCAGCAAATGGCACGCCATCCACAGATGGATACGGGGCGTGACAAGCAAATGGGTGTACAAAGCCCGAGAATGCCTCGTCGTGCAAGTCAGATAGAAACTGAACGGGAAATT
Source organism: Aneurinibacillus migulanus (assembly GCF_001274715.1). Classification (GTDB taxonomy): domain Bacteria; phylum Bacillota; class Bacilli; order Aneurinibacillales; family Aneurinibacillaceae; genus Aneurinibacillus; species Aneurinibacillus migulanus. Next base: position 1,579,943 of record NZ_LGUG01000004.1, read on the forward strand.
GAAGAACCACAAATGCCATCCCGTCCGGAACCCCGCCAAGCTAACGGTGGGGGGCTAGATAACCTTGATATTCCGACTTTCCTGCGTAACCGTAGACGTAAAAAATAAACAAAGAAGCCCTGAGCGCTCCGCTCGGGGCTCTTTTTTATTGCAGTTTTTATTTCGGTCCAACAGGCAGTAAGACCTTCTGTTGATGGAAATCTCATTTTATTTTAGTATAATTATAGAACTTATGTTCGTGATTTGCAAGTCAGATGATGATGTCGTACATTGTCTAAATTTCCCCTCATATTTTGTCTTAATTTTTCATACGATTTAAGGACACTCCCATCTTTTTCTATGTGATAATAAGAGCACGGAAAAACGAAGGAAGGAGGCCTGGAACGGATGTGACAATGTATGCCGACGTCGTGTTTCTGACGAATGCCATTATTGATTATATGCTTCTGTATATAACCGGGCATATCTGCCGCCAGCCGCTGCGGAAACGAAGGCTTTTGCTCGCTTCTTTGGTTGGGGCCGCGTATACCGTTTTTTTATTTTTTCCGCCCTTATCTTTTGCATTTACTTTTTTGGCGAAATTTTTATTTTCTTGTTTTATGCTTTTGCTTGCATTTCGCTGGACAAGAATCTGGAATCATCTCCGGCTTCTTGGCGTATTTTACGCCGTTTCATTTTTTATTGGCGGAGGGCTTCTGGGAATTCATATGATGTTGAAAGAGAAGAGTGAATTTGTTAACGGTATTGTTGTTACACATACTGGCTCATCAGGAACAAATCCGACGCTTTGGTTCATTGTGATTGGTTTTCCTTTGCTATGGTGGTGTACACGCCGTGGCTACTATAGCCTTAAGGCTAGCCGTCAAGTCGATGTGCAGCATGTTCGCCTGGAAGTGGACGTGTTCGGTCATACCATTAGTTGCCAGGGGTTTATCGATACGGGAAACCGACTGTATGATCCGTTATCGCGTACGCCTGTCACTGTCATGGAAGCACAAGTCTGGGAAAACATCTTGCCTAAAGAGCTGATGCAGCAATTGGATGGGGAAATGCAAGGATATGAGCTGAATATCCCGGAAGAAGAGAGTCGTTGGCTTGAAAGAATGCGGTTCATTCCTTATCGTACTGTATCCAGTCAGGCCGGTTTTCTGGTTGCTATTCGCCCGGATGAAGTGCGCATATATGCGGAGGATAAAGCCTATCGTCTGACCCGAATGCTCATTGGATTGAGAACTGTGAGGCTTGCAGCCGACGGAAGTTATCGAGCGATTGTGCACCCATCAGCGATTGAAGAAAGGTATGAGATGGCCTCTTAATCGTTACTATTTTATTGAAAAGGAGTGATTGGATGATCGCAAAGCTACGCTTAATCGCTCAGTTATGGTGGTATCGACTGCTGATTCGCATTGGAGCAAAAGCGGAAGAAATCCATTATATTGGCGGTAGTGAAGCACTTCCCCCTCCACTTAATAGGGAAGAAGAAGAATACCTGCTAGGTCGTCTTCATACGAAAGATCCGGCTATTCGTTCTATTCTTATTGAGCGTAATCTGCGTCTCGTTGTCTATATTGCCCGTAAATTCGAGAACACAGGAATTAACATTGAGGACTTGGTAAGCATTGGGACGATTGGATTAATTAAAGCCGTAAACACCTTCGATCCGGAGAAAAAAATCAAACTGGCCACGTATGCCTCCCGCTGTATTGAGAATGAAATTCTTATGTTTTTGCGTCGTAACAGCAAAGTCAAATCTGAAGTTTCATTTGACGAACCGCTTAATATCGATTGGGATGGCAATGAATTACTGCTCTCTGATGTACTGGGAACTGAAAATGACATCATCTATCGCGATCTTGAAGAGCAGGTGGACAAAAAATTATTGTATAAGGCGCTCGATAAGTTATCAGAGAGAGAACGTGTAATTATGGAGATGCGCTTTGGTCTGAACGGAGAGGAAGAAAAAACACAAAAAGACGTCGCCGACATTCTAGGAATCTCCCAGTCTTACATCTCACGTCTGGAGAAACGTATTATTAAAAGGCTAAAGAAAGAGTTCAATAAAATGCTGTAAATCGCTTGAATTGCGTGATGATTCGAAAGCGAATGTCTCATAATAGTCACTGCATAATTTTTCCCTTCACGGAGATACTTATCAGTAACGCTGGCTCCTTCAGGAGGGAAAAATACGTGACACGCAATAAGGTAGAAATCTGCGGAGTGGATACTTCCAAGTTACCCGTACTGACCAATACGCAGATGCGGGAACTGTTTGTCCAACTGCAAAGCGGAGAGTACGCAGCAAGAGAGCAATTAGTAAATGGCAACTTACGCCTGGTGTTAAGTGTAATCCAGCGCTTTAACAATCGCGGAGAATATGTGGATGATTTGTTTCAGGTAGGATGTATCGGGCTAATGAAAGCCATCGACAATTTCGACTTAAGCCAGAATGTCAAATTCTCCACATATGCCGTTCCGATGATTATCGGAGAAATTCGCAGGTACCTCAGGGATAATAATCCCATCCGCGTCTCCCGTTCGTTACGAGACATTGCATACAAAGCGTTACAGGTGAGGGACACATTAACGAATAAAAATTCGCGTGAACCTACTATCATGGAAATTTCTGAAGAATTGAATGTGCCTAAAGAGGATGTGGTCTTTGCACTTGATGCCATCCAGGATCCGGTGTCGTTGTTTGAGCCGATATATCAGGATGGAGGCGATCCGATTTTTGTAATGGATCAAATTAGCGATGAGCGGAACCGTGATAGCCAGTGGACCGAAGAAATCGCACTTAAGGAAGCGATGCACCGACTAACGGACAGGGAAAAGCTGATCTTATCAATGCGTTTTTTTGAGGGCAAGACGCAGATGGAAGTGGCCGAAGAAATCGGAATTTCTCAGGCTCAAGTATCCAGGCTGGAGAAAGCGGCCATTTCACAAATGCATAAGCATGTACAATAGAATAAGTAGAAAAGATAACATGAAGCACAAGCGTCCATCTGATGATGGACGCTTGTTTTTATATAAAGAATCACAGTTACGGAGAAAATCGTTGACAGAAGCGAATGTGTTGTTTAATGTATTAAGTGTACTATATAAAATAATACACTTAATACATATAAGATTAAAGAAAGGAGGCGAAAAATTGATTACGATTAATGAACGAAGTGCGTTACCTATTTACGAGCAAATTATCCAGCAAATGAAAGAAGCGATTCTTAAAGGGATGCTGCAAGGAGGAGAAAAACTTCCATCCGTACGGGAGTTATCGGCCAGTCTTCTAGTGAACCCAAATACAGTCAGTAAAGCGTACCAAGAATTGGAGCGCCAAGGTGTAATCGAAACGCTGCGTGGCAAAGGAACGTTTGTCTCTAAAAGAACCTCGCCAAGGATGGAACAGGAGCGACTCGAACAGTTTCAAATGTCGCTCAGGCAACTGACAGTAGAAGCGTTTTATCTTGGAATTAGCATCGAGCAATTCAAGGATTGGGTGGATGAATATATGAGAGAACTAGGGAGGGATAAGGATGCTTAGTGTAAAACACTTGTCAAAAGAGATCGATGGCCGGCCCACATTATGCGAAGTTTCATTTGAAATTGAGCAGGGTTCGATTGTTGGACTGCTCGGACGCAACGGAGCCGGGAAAACAACGCTGCTACGAACGATGACAGGAATTTTGGATCCAGAGGAAGGATGCGTCGAGTTTGAGGGGAAGGATGTACACCGTTTTCCGGAATATAGACGTCAATTTGTGTATGTTCCCGACTCAACCGAAGTATTTGTTGGCTACACGCCTGATGAATGGGCGGATTTCTATGCAGCGATATATCCAGCATTTAATAAAGCATATTATGGTCAGCTTATGGAACGGTTCGAGTTGCCGCGCCGGAAAAAAATCAAACACTTCTCTAAGGGAATGAAGGCACTTACTGCAATGATTATGGCATTCTCTGCACGGGTGAGACTTATCTTGCTCGACGAACCGACAAACGGACTCGACCCGATTGTGAAGAAGCAGGTACTTGCCTACCTAGTGGAAGAAGTAGCGGAAACAGGTGTGTCACTCATTATTTCCTCGCATCATCTGGAAGAAATTGAGCGTATTGCCGATACGGTCATCTGGCTGAAGAACGGACGAGTAGAAGAGGTAACGGTGCTTGAACAATTAAAAAATTCGTTACATAAATTGCAGATTGTATTTAAAGACGAAGCACCTGCTGCTTTGCTTGAAATGCCGAATGTGAGAGTAATTAGTAAAGTGGGACGCGTATATACGGTTTTAATTGAAGAAAGCGGAACAGATACAGTGCGTCTATTTGAAGTGGAGCAGCCGCTCCTGCTCGAGAAGATGCCGATCCGACTTGAAGATGTATACGTCTTTAAATTAGGAGGAGAGAGACATGTTTAAGCATGCATTATGGAAGAAGGAGTATCGGCAGGCGAAATTGCTGCTTTGGTTAATTCCTATTGTCTGCCTGCTATTTATGGGAGTGGCGCGAGGATTTCTTATCTGGAATTGGCTTACATACTATGAACATACGTATAACCATGATGTAAGTGCGGAGTCGTTCTACGCCGCGACAGAAGGGTTGTTTTTCATGCGCAATGTTGTTCTCGCCCTACTGATGGTCATATTGGCTGCTTCGCTTATCGGGGTGGAGCGGCGAAATTTACAAAATGATTTTACGTTTTCGTTGCCGTTTTCGAGAGCGCATGTGTTTTTGATCAAGTGGGGGATTGGTGTTGTCTTTCTTGCAGGAGCGCTTTTAGGTAATACAATCATCGATGTTCTTATTATATTGTTCTCTCCTTTTGCCGATCATTTGAACGGATTCTATCACATAAAAGATGTAGTTTTTACTGTCATTATTATAACGGGAATTTATACATTTGCATTGTTTATAGGGACGATTACAGGAAGCGCAGCGGCGCAAACGATTTTAACGGGAATTCTCAGCGTCTTCCCGCTTGGATTTATGGCCATTGTTATGTTCTTTGTTTATGTAAATCTCGGAAGAGACATAGGTAATATATTTAATTTACCTATTTTTAAACTAGTGATTGACTTTACTTTATTTTTCCACGTGGTGGGGGGAAGAGAGATAGTCGCGGGCGAGTATATTCACATATGGGGGCCGCTATCGTATATCGTGGTGTTTTTGCCTCTCGGACTGTATTGCTACCGGAACAATCGACTAGAGTACAATGGATGCATCATTTTATTTCCGCAGCTACAGACTGCATTCAAAGCTGGCGTTGCCTTATGTTTTGCCTTATCTCTCGGGATGTTTTTAACGGTGCTGACTGTTCCTGATCTTGATAGTAATCGGACAACGTTACTTTTACCATATTATCTAGGATTTATTGGGGGCGGATTGGTAACACTAGTACTAATGCGAAAAATAATGAAAATCCGTTTCAAAGTATAGACGATAGAGAGACAACTATAAAGAAAAGCTGCCCAGCGTTATGCGTAGGGCAGCTTTTCCTTTGAGGATTATCTTCCTAAATACTTATTATAGATTTCGTCGTATTTGCCGTTTTCTTTTACAGCGGTAAGACCTTTATTAAGTTTATCGAGCAGCTCTTTGTTCCCTTTCTTCACAGCGATACCGTATTGCTCCTGCTTGGCGGATGTATCTTCAATAATGTTTACATTATCAAGCTTTAGTTGCTCCATAAATTTCTTCACTACGGCATTATCAGCGACTACAGCATCGATACGGCCGTTTTTCATATCTTCGATAGCACCTGCTACTTCTTCGAAGCCTTTCAGGCCACTGTATCCTTTACCAAGATGTTCTTCCACGAGAAATTGTCCGGTCGTTCCGGATTGCACACCGATTTTTTTGCCTTTCAAATCAGCGACTTTATTTACGGCAGGAGCGTCTTTTTTCATAAGAATAACTTGTTTCGCAGTGAAGTACGGCGTAGTAAAATCAAATGATTTTTTGCGATCATCTGTAATTGTAATGCCTGCAATTCCTACATCGACAGAGCCGTCCTCAAGTCCGGCCATCATTGCATCCCATCCAGTGTGTTTAACTTGAACCTCGATATTTTGCGTTTCGGCAATCGCTTTAATTAAGTCAATATCGAAGCCCTCAGGATCCCCTGTCGGAGACATGGATTCAAACGGCGGGAAGGAAGCGTCGGTTCCGACCGTGATTTTTTTTCCGCTTACGGATGTGCTTCCTTCTTTTGCTCCGCCTCCGCATCCAGCAAGAGCAAAGACAAACAGACATGCAAGAAACAACAATGAGAATTTCTTTTTCATGTGTATGTTGACCTCCATTGCTTAGTAACCATATTGTTTATTCATAAACATACGCGAATAAGTATACAACCGAGTGCTTATTCTGACAAGTCCCGAAAATATAAGAGGACCTTTTAGGACATTTCTCCAGATTCCTTCATATACTGATACAAGCGGGCCGTTATTGCAGTATCAAACGGTATGTGTGTAAAAAGTGAGGTGAACAGGAGATGGTCAAAGTTTCGGAATTTCAGGAGAAAGATGTGGTAAATATATTAGATGGAAAAAACCTGGGACAGGTGACTGACTTGGAAATCAACCTTCAGGCAGGACGAGTGGAAGCAATTGTCGTGCCGGGTAAGGGAAACGGAAAATTCTTTGGTTTCTTTGGCGGAGGGGAAGACATTACTATCCCGTGGCGTAATATCGTCAAAATCGGCAGAGATGTCATTCTTGTTCGTTTGGATGATATGATGCCATTTACAAAACCGGAAGCTGCAGAAGGAGGGTATCGTCCCTAACACCCGCGTTCCTTTCTTTCTTTTCTTATAGGAAAGAGAATGGTAAGATTCTTATGAGGAGGGAAGAGAATGGAACCATTTATCATGCGGGAGCGGGAGTTCATGCTGCATCTTGAAAGCTGGGAACGCAGGTGGCCTCAGCTTGTGGCCGGTTTTTCCACGCGGAAGGGCGGAGCGAGTCAGAATTCGTTCGCTAGTTTCAATTGTGGACTGCATGTAGGCGATACCGCAGAGCATGTGATTGAGAATAGACGAAAGCTTGCTTGTGAGAATGGATTTTCCTACACGGCTTTTACGTGCGCGGATCAGGTGCACGGAAACGGGATTCATATTATTGCGGAAGAAGATATAGGTGCAGGCAGAGCGGCGCATGATGAAGCGATTGTGGAGACAGATGGATTGCTTACAGACAAACCGAATGTTTTTCTGGCGTCTTTCTATGCTGATTGTGTCCCTCTCTTCTTCTACGCACCGGGCGCGCAGGTTCTCGGGGTAGCCCATGCCGGATGGCGGGGGACAGTGGCGCGCATCGGTCCCGGAATGGTACAGGTGATGAAGCAGACGTGGAATATCGCTCCAGAAGACATCTATGCCGCCATTGGTCCATCCATTGGATCATGCTGTTATGAAGTGAATGATATGGTGTCGGATCGGGTGAAAGAGGCGGTGGGAGATAAAGCCTCATGCGTTCTGAAACCAGGAACTGAAGCTGGAAAATATATGTTGAATTTACAAGAAACAAATCGAATTTTGCTTGAGGAGGCAGGAATTTTGCCTGCACATATCGAAGTGAGTCATTTATGTACAAGTTGTCGAACGGACTTGTTCTTCTCTCATCGGAAAGAAAATGGAAAGACAGGTCGGATGGCAGCTTTTATCGCATTGAAAGAGGGGTAAGGAAAGACGTTGTCATATATTACAGAGAATTTGCGACAAGTACAAGCAACCATTCAATCTAGCTGTGAACGAGCAGGGCGCTCTTCGTCAGAAGTGCAAATCGTGGCGGTAACTAAATATGTATCGTTAGAAACGACACGCGCAGCACTTGAGGCAGGCATCCGCCATATCGGCGAGAGCCGTACGCAGGATGCTGTGCCTAAGTGGGAAGCACTCAGCGAGGAGATGGCCATGTGGCATTTTATTGGCCACCTGCAAACAAATAAAGTGCGGGATATGATTGGTCGTTTTGCATATGTTCATTCGCTTGATCGTCTGTCCTTAGCGAAGGAATTGAACAAGCGTGGCGAACAGCATGATATTGCGACCCGCTGTATGGTTCAGGTTAACATCTCAGGTGAAGAGACCAAGCATGGTCTTACACCTCAGGAGGTACCGGACTTTCTTGCAGCTATTCATGATATGCCTCACATCAAGGCGAACGGTTTCATGACAATGGCGCCGTATGTGGAAAATCCGGAAGAGGTGAGATGGGTTTTTCAGAAACTTCGTGAGCTTCGCGAACGTATGCAAGAGCAGTATCCGAATCTCCCACTTGAACATTTGAGCATGGGCATGTCGAACGATTATCATATTGCTGTGGAAGAAGGAGCTACGTTTATTCGGTTAGGATCTACGTTGGTTGGTGACGAACGAAATTGAGATTATTTATGTAAGGAGAGCGATGTACATGGGCGTCGTTAACAAAATCAAGGAGTTTTTAGGGCTTGGTGGCGATGCGGAATATTATGAAGAAGAAGTCATCGACGAACGTACGGAGTATGAAGAAGAGGAAGATTCGTACGTTAAGCCGCGCAAAAACCGTCAGGGTAATAATGTCGTCAGCCTGCATGCCGTCAAAGAACAGACGCCCCGTGTCATGCTAGTGGAGCCGAAATCTTATGAAGAGGTTCAAGAGATTGCGGACCACCTTTGCTCCAGACGAGGTGTCGTCATTAATTTGCAGCGTGTCCCAGCAGAACAGGCAAAGCGGATTATCGACTTTTTGGGCGGTACGGTGTACGCTATTAACGGAACGATTCAGCGTATTGGGCATAAGACGTTTTTGTGCCTGCCTGAGAATATGGAGATGCAGGGCAATATTACAGAAATGATGTTTGATGACAGAGGTTAAGCAGCCGAGGTGAAAAAATGGGTCAACTTTTTGGGATTATTGAATTTGCATTCAATGTTTATTATTACATGATCATTATTTATATTTTAATGTCATGGCTTCCCCAATTACGCGAGACATCGTTTGGGGAAATGCTGGGCCGGTTGGTGGAACCATATCTACAGATTTTCCGCCGCTTTATTCCGCCCCTTGGCATGATTGACATCTCGCCGATTGTTGCGTTGTTTGCTTTGCATTTTGCACGAATCGGACTTTTCAGTATCCTGTCTTCACTGGTGTAATCCAATGGATTTGCATCAGCATTTCCGGCGGGATGAGCATCCGTTCGTGGAACGGGTGCTGGAGTGGACAAGCCGTGTTAGCGACCGGTACGAAGTCATTCGTACGGATTTTCTTGATCCGCGTCAGGCATTTATTTTACAGGCGCTAGCAGGCCGGGGAGCCGGCGTATATTTTGCATCATGTGGCGGATATGAAGGGGCTGAGCGCGTACGCGGAATCCTCCATCCCGAGTATATGGAACCGGAGCGAGAGGAGTTTGGGTTAAAGCTGCTTGAAGTGAAAGGCAGCAATGAGTTTCTTTCGCTTGAGCATCGCGATTATCTTGGTTCGCTTCTCGGTCTAGGTATAAAAAGAGAAAAATTTGGAGATATACTTGTCCATAAGGACAGCGCACAACTTATCGTTGCAGAAGAAATCGCTGAGTATGTGCGTTTACATATGACTCAGGTCCACCGGATTCATGTTACGGTGGAGTCCAGACCGCTTGATGAGGTGATTGTACCTAGGCAGTCGTTTCGTCCACTTTCGTTTACCGTACAATCGCCGAGACTTGACGCCGTGATTGGAGACGTGTACCGTCTTTCACGGGCAAAAGTCATTGCTCCGATTCAGAACGGAAGGGCGAAGGTAAACTGGCGTGAGGTCAATGATCCTTCATTTCGGCTTGAAGAAGGAGATGTCGTCTCGTTCAAAGGACTTGGTAGGTTTAAGGTGACCGAGATTGGCGGAGAAACGAAAAAAGGACGAATAAAAATGGAAGTTGCAGTTTTTGATTGAGTCATTGCTTGCTATATCCATAGTGCGGTTTGTAAGATTTGTCTCGCCTTAATGGGCAGTAATCCCCTACCTCAAGACTTGGAGAAATCGAGGAAGTATAGGTGAAGGATAAACTGCCCCTAAAGGCCCGATAAGTTCAACTAACACTCAGTGGGGGACGTACGAACCCCCCCACTGAGTGAAGTTTCACTTTATAGGAGGTGGATCGGTGTGTCGTTAACACCATTGGATATTCATAATAAAGAATTTAGCCGCGTATTCCGCGGATATGATGAAGATCAAGTAAATGAGTTTCTTGATCAGATTATTAAAGAGTTTGATATTATGCTGAAAGAAAAGCGTCAGCTCGAAGAGAGGGTTGCTACGCTGAACGAGAAGCTCTCACAATTCGCCAATATTGAAGAGACATTGAAGAAGTCGCTTATAATGGCGCAAGAGACGGCGGATGAATTAAAATCCAACGCACGTAAAGAGGCACAGCTTATCATTAAGGAAGCCGAGAAGAACGCGGATCGACTGATTAACGAGGCGCTTGCAAAATCACGCAAACTCGTCTCTGAAATCGATGAGCTTAAACGCCGAGCTTCCGTGTACCGCATGCGTTTCCGCTCTATCTTGGAAGCGCAGCTGGAAATGCTTGAGAACGGCGATTGGGAGAACTTCGAGAAAATCGAGGAAGACCTCGCCAAAAATATGACAGAGTAACACCGTATGCTACCCGTGTTAGTTGACGTTGGGACAATAACTGGTCTATAATTCTTAAGATAACCAGGTTTCTTCAAAAGGGATATTTAGTAGCCTTCTCGTCCCGTTTAGATGGGTTGGGAAGGCTATTTTGCTATTTAGTATACTCACTGTGGGAGATGAAACGAGGATGGATTACAGTAAAACTCTGAAACTGCCAAAGACAGATTTCCCGATGCGGGGAGGTCTGCCGACTCGTGAGCCTGAGATGCAGGCCCGATGGGAAGAGAACAATATCTATAAAAAAGTACAAGCTCGTACTAACGGGCGCCCTAAATTCATTTTGCATGACGGACCACCATATGCTAACGGTGATATTCATATTGGGCACGCGCTGAATAAAGTGTTGAAAGATTTTATCGTTCGCTCCAAGTCGATGTCAGGCTTTGATGCACCGTATGTCCCAGGCTGGGATACACATGGTCTTCCGATAGAGCATGCCATTATTAAAAACGAAAAAATCGACCGTCATAAAGTTGGCGTCGTTGAATTTCGTGAGCGTTGCGCGGATTATGCCTATAAATATGTTGATAAGCAAAGAGATCAGTTTAAACGTCTCGGTGTACGCGGTGACTGGGATAACCCATACATTACGCTGAAGCCTGAATATGAGGCGCGTCAGGTTAAAATCTTTGGAGAGATGGCGAAAAAAGGTTATATCTACAAAGGCCTTAAAGCTGTGTACTGGTCTCCTTCATCTGAGACAGCGCTGGCAGAAGCCGAAATTGAATATAAAGATAAGCGTTCTGCTTCGATTTATGTGGCGTTCCCGGTTATCGAGGGGAACGGAAAACTGACGGAAGGCGACAAAGTCGTTATCTGGACGACCACACCGTGGACCATTCCTGCCAACCTAGCGATCGCTGCCCATCCTGAGCTGGAATATTCCCTCATTAAAACAGAAGGGGAAAAGTTCCTAATTGCTTCCGGTTTGTTGGAAAATGTGGCGCAAACGATCGGATGGGAAACGTATGAGGTTGTAGCTGAATATAAAGGTGCTGAGCTGGAAGGTGTCGTATGTCGTCACCCGCTCTATGATCGTACATCTCCGGTTTTGCCGGGCGAGCACGTTACGCTTGATGCCGGTACCGGTTGTGTTCATACTGCTCCAGGACACGGGGAGGATGACTTCTATCTTGGACAGAAGTACGGACTTGATGTTTTATGCCCGGTAGATGGCAAGGGAATCATGACGAAGGAAGCGCCAGGCTTTGAGGGCGTATTCTATGATGACGCCAACAAGCTGATTACCGAAAAGCTAAAAGAAGCGGGTGCTCTTCTGCATATGAATTTTATTACGCACTCGTACCCGCATGATTGGCGTTCAAAGCAGCCGATTATTTTCCGTGCGACTGAGCAGTGGTTTGCATCCATAGACGGCTTCCGTCAGGAAATGCTTGCAGCGATTAAGGACGTGAAATGGATGCCTCACTGGGGCGAACAGCGTCTACATAATATGATCGCCGATCGTGGAGATTGGTGCATCTCCCGCCAGCGTGTCTGGGGTGTTCCGATTCCAATCTTCTACTGTCTCGATTGCAATGAGGCGTTGATTAATGACGATACGATTAACCATGTTTCTGATTTATTCCGCCGCGAAGGATCTTCTGTCTGGTTCGCGAAGGAAACGAAAGAACTGCTACCGGAAGGGATGGTGTGCCAGCATTGTGGCGGCAAACACTTCCGCAAAGAGACGGACATTATGGATGTATGGTTCGACTCCGGCTCCAGCCATGAAGCAGTATTGCGTGAGCGTGAAGATCTGGCATGGCCGGCTGATTTGTATTTAGAAGGATCCGATCAGTACCGTGGTTGGTTCAACTCATCATTGTCGACTGCGGTAGCTGTATACGGACGCGCGCCGTACAAAGCAGTATTAAGCCATGGCTTTACGCTGGACGGAGAAGGACGTAAAATGTCCAAATCTCTCGGCAATGTTATCGTGCCAAAGAAGATTATGGATCAACTCGGTGCAGATATATTGCGCCTGTGGGTAGCATCCGTTGATTACCAATCAGATGTACGCATATCTGACGCCATTTTGAAGCAAATTGCAGAAGCGTACCGCAAAATTCGTAACACATTCCGCTTCTTGCTCGGCAATCTGGAAGGGTTCGATCCGAAGGCGGATCGCTTACCGTACGAACAACTCGATGAACTGGACCGCTATATGGTGTTGAAAAATCAGAAAATGATTCAGAAGGTACGCACAGCGTACAAAGAGTATCAGTTCCATACGGTATACAACACAATTCATAATTTCTGCTCGCTTGAGCTTAGTTCATTCTATCTTGACATTTCTAAGGACCGCTTGTATGCAGATGCAGAGAAGTCGCTACGTCGTCGTTCAGCACAGACAGTTATGTATGATATTCTTCTGGATCTTGTCCGGTTGGTTGCTCCTATCATTCCACATACGGCGGATGAAGTATGGAACTACATCCCGGGCACAGACGTTGAAAGCGTACAGTTGACGGATATGCCTGAGGCTGATGCGAAACAATTGGATGAAGCGCTTGAGGCGAAGTGGGACCGTCTGGTGGAAATTCGTGATGAAGTGAACAAAGCGCTTGAGGAAGCGCGTCGTGAGAAAATCATCGGTCAATCACTCTCTGCTTCCGTAGCGATTTATCCAGGTGAAGAGGCAGAAAAAGCGTTGAAAGAAGCGGAAGAGCGTTTAAAAGAACTGTTTATCGCTTCGCATGTAATGCTTTATCCTTCCTCCGAGAAGTCGCCAGAGGATGCTGTACAGCTTGAAGGGCTTGCGGTTGTGGTGAAACCGGCGGAAGGCGAGAAATGCGAACGTTGCTGGATTATCACGCCTGAAGTAGGAATCGATGCTGACCATCCAACATTGTGCTCGCGCTGCGCAACGGTTGTTAAACAGGAAGTAAACGCGTAGCGACGCGCGGAGGCGGGAGGAAATCTTTTGATTTATTATTATGTGATTGCACTTCTTGTGTTCTTTGCCGATCGCATAACGAAATGGCTGGTCGTGACCTATATGGAGTTTGGCCAGTCCATCCCCTTGTGGGAAGGGGTATTCCATCTAACTTCTCACAGGAATAGGGGAGCGGCTTTCGGGATTTTACAGAACCAGCGCGGCTTCTTTATTGTAATTACCATAGCGATTATCGTCGGGATTATATGGTATTTATGGAAGACGCATAGAGAGAGTAAACTTGTCTCCTTAGCACTGGCGCTTATTCTCGGCGGCGCGGTTGGCAATTTCTATGACCGTGTGCTGACGGGAGAAGTGGTCGACTTTTTTGATTTTACGTTAATTAACTTCCCGATTTTTAATATAGCCGATTCGGCGATTGTCATTGGTGTCGGTTTATTTGTAATCGACGGCATCCGGGAGTTATTGATGAACGGACGGGATCGCAAATATGAATAACGAAGAACGTTATGAACACCACGATTGGATGGTAGAGCCCGAAGATATTGGAGAACGCGTGGACAAGTTCCTAGCCACTGTACAGGAAGACTGGTCCCGTAGTCAACTTCAGGGCTGGATTAAAGATGGATTGCTTATGGTAAACGGCAAACCGGTTAAAGGCAACTACCGCCTGCAGGAAGATGACGAAATAACGCTGACGGTGCCTCCGGCGCGTGAAGTCGATATTCAGCCGGAGAACATTCCGCTCGACGTCGTATATGAAGATGGTGACGTTATTGTAGTGAACAAGCAACGTGGGTTGGTCGTTCATCCGGCACCGGGTCATTATTCTGGTACATTGGTCAATGCGCTGCTGTATCATTGCCGGGATTTATCAGGCATTAACGGTGTACTTCGTCCTGGTATCGTGCACCGAATTGATAAAGATACATCTGGTTTGCTAATGGCGGCCAAAAATGACAAAGCACATGAGTCGCTAGCGAATCAATTGAAAGCTCATACGGTTACCCGTCGCTATATTGCACTTGTGCACGGGGTCATCTCACATGAAAAAGGAACCATTGATGCGCCGATTGGCCGTGATCCGAAGAACCGTCAGCAAATGGCGGTCGTATTTGAAAACAGCAAGCCTGCCATCTCGCACTTTGTTGTGCTGGAGCGGTTTAAAGAGCATACGCTTGTTGAAATGAAACTGGAAACCGGACGGACGCATCAAATTCGTGTGCATATGAAGTATATCGGACATCCGTTGGTCGGTGATCCGAAATACGGGCCGAAGAATCTATTTTCTATTGAAGGACAGGCGCTGCATGCGAAAACGCTCGGGTTCGATCATCCTGCAACAGGAGAGCATTTGGAGTTCCATGCACAACTGCCGGATGATATGGAAGCGATTCTGGCCCGGCTTAGACTGGAATAAATGTATCCTATGCAAAGCAGGAAGGTTGAAGGAGAATGCGCACTGTATTTTACTTCAACTCCTGCTTTTTTAGATGTTTTGCCACCTCGACCTTCATGTCACACAGGGACCGTTTCGCTTCTTTGCCGAAAAAGGACGAGGGGAGGTGCCCGCGAGTTTTTTTATTTAGAACATGCTGGAGAAATAGTTGACAGTTTACTGATTTTATGGCATACTTCATTTAACTACAAAGAAACCTTTAATTCAGTCCTGTGAGGCTGGCAAGGAAATCGGACATGTTCAGTAAAGATGGGGAGTTGTGTATACTCCTGATTTTTCTTGAACCTGAAAAGCTTTCTGCCTCTCGCAGAAAGCTTTTTTTATGCCTGATCATTTAGTTTACGGGCAAAATAATTTTATGTACGTAAGGAGAGAAGCGTGACGACGATGAATGAGTGGAAAGAAAAGAATGTACTTCTGGATGAAGCTGCTATGCGCCGGGCGCTGACCCGGATTGCCCATGAGATTATTGAGCGAAATAAAGGCGTAGAAAATTGTGTGCTTATCGGTATCCGTACAAGAGGGATTTACCTGGCGCAACGCCTCGCAGAGCGCGTTGCGCAAATCGAAGGCCAAAGAATAGCTGTTGGGGAGCTAGACATTACGCTTTACAGAGATGATTTGACCCGTAAACAGGCTCAGCCGACGATTAAAGGCAGTGAAATTGATGAAGATATCACGAATAAGAAAGTAATTCTCGTCGATGATGTGCTTTTTACAGGCCGTACGGTACGAGCTGCACTGGATGCGCTGATGGATATCGGGCGCCCAGAGATGATTCAATTGGCGGTACTCATCGATCGCGGACACCGCGAGCTCCCAATCCGACCGGATTATGTTGGCAAGAACGTACCAACTTCTAAGGAAGAGATGATTGTTGTGGAGCTTGCGGAAGTCGATAAACGTGAGTGTGTGACAATTTTAGAGAAAAACAAGTAAAACAACCAAGGTAAGTGAATCCAAACATACCCTTTAACTCAGTCCTGTGAGACTGGTAAGGAAGGAGAAAACAAAATGACAAAGAAGGACTATATTGATGTACACGAAACGCCTGCTATTCAGAAGCTTATACCGCTGAGTTTGCAGCATTTGTTTGCCATGTTCGGGTCGACTGTGCTGGTACCGCTTCTGACAGGGCTTGACGTATCCGTCGCGCTGCTGACGAGTGGGATTGGCACGCTCCTGTTCTTACTGATTACAAGGGGTAAATTGCCGAACTATCTAGGGTCCTCCTTTGCTTTTATCGGTCCGATTATTACGGTAAGCGCAAGTCAGGGGGTTGGCACAGCGATGCTCGGCTGTTTCATTGCCGGTCTGGTCTACCTTGTGGTAGCGCTCATTGTTAAGCTAGCCGGGATTAACTGGCTTAATCGCCTGCTTCCGCCTGTTCTTATCGCATCGATTATTATCGTTATCGGTTTAAGTCTTTCCGGTGTAGCAGTCGGATGGGCATTGAATGACCCGCTAAGCGACCCGGCAAAACCTGCCTACTCACTTGCTGCAGTGGAAGTGGCGTTTGTGACCTTGGCGATGACAGTAGTTGCTAATTTGTTCTTCCGCGGTTTCTTATCCGTGCTTCCGGTGTTAATGGGAATGGTTGTTGGCTATGCCTATACGTACATTCGCCACCCGGAATGGATTGACTTTAAAAGCATAGCGGCAGCGCCGCTCTTTATTACACCGAGCATGTGGGTAAAAGAACACTTCATTACCGGCCAAGTACTTGACGCGTTTACGTCTCCAGCTTCGTGGATGGCTGCGCTCATTATTGCACCGGTCGCCTTTGTTACGCTGGCTGAGCATATCGGTCACCTGTTGGTGACGGCCAATATTATGAATCGTGACCTCATGCGCGACCCGGGTTTGCATCGCTCGATTGCAGGTGATGGGGTAGCGGTTATTTTCGCCTCCTTCTTGGGTGGCCCACCGAGCACGACATACGGGGAGAATATGGGCGTTCTAGCCATGACGAAAGTGTACAGCCGTATGGTTATTGCAGGTGCAGCCTGCTTTGCCATCCTGTTCGCCTTCGTAGGTAAAATCGGCGCCTTCCTTATGACAATTCCGAAGCCGGTATTGGGCGGCGTTACGATTGTGCTGTTCGGTATTATTGCTGTACAAGGTATGCGCATGTATGTTGAACATAACATTGACTTTTCCCATAAGCGAAATATGGTGGTTGCAGCGATTGTGCTCGTAACCGGAATCGGAGGGTTCAAATTGGACTTCCACGAAATAACGTTCAGCAATTTTATTGCCCACCTGACCATCGACAATATTGCGATGGCTACCTTCCTTGGCATTGTGCTGCATGCGGTGCTGCCAAATAAGGATGTCGCTTTCGGAAACAATGGTAACCAAAACGAACAATTGCATAAGCAAGCATCATAATCATCCTTTAAAACAGTCCCGTGAGCCTGGTAAGGATGCCGTGATGTATGTGGAACAGGGGAGAGTAGCCTGCGGTCCGATCGTAACGACGGATGAATGAGAAAGACGGGCTCTTTTTTCCGAGTGCATATACGACAGGGCTTCTTACCGAATGGGACGGTAGGAAGCCCTTTTTGCTTAGCGTATACAAAAACAGCACAAATTGAACATTACTTACGATAAAGGGGAGAATACAATGGGTACAATTTTGCGAAATGGTCAATTGTTAATAAACGGAGAACTGGTAACGAAAGATATCTTAATTGAGGGAAACACCATCGAAAAAATTGCGGACGATTTAGAAACGGCTGACCACAAGGTGATTGACGCAGCGGGTAAGCTGGTTACACCGGGCTTTATCGATATGCATGTTCATCTGCGGGAACCAGGATTCGAAGCGAAAGAGACGATTGCTACAGGGACAGCGTCTGCAGCGCGCGGCGGATTCACTACGGTAGCGTGTATGCCGAATACGCGCCCTGTCATTGACACGCCAGAAACAGTAAAGCAAATCCTTAGCAAAACAGAAGCAGAAGGCAGTGCCCGTGTCCTGCCGATTGGCGCTATTACAGTACGAGAACTCGGCAAAGAGTTGACTGATATGGCAGCACTGAAAGAAGCTGGAGTTATCGCAGTATCCGATGATGGTGTAGGCGTACAGACAAGCAAAATGATGAAAGATGCAATGAAAATGGCAACAGAGCTAGGTCTTCCAGTTATAGCACATTGTGAAGATGATAGCCTAGCTGAAGGAGGTTGCGTACACGAAGGCATATTCAGCGAAAAGCATGGCTTAAAAGGAATCCCGTCTGAAGCAGAATCCATTCATGTCGGCCGTGATATACTGCTAGCCGAAGCGACAGGCGCGCACTATCACGTATGCCACATCAGTACGGTTGAATCAGTACGCCTGGTACGTGAAGCGAAACAGCGCGGTGCACGGGTGACAGCAGAAGTATGTCCGCATCATCTCTTGCTGTGCGACGAGGATATTCCAGCGCTGGACGCCAATTATAAAATGAATCCGCCACTGCGTTCCCGCCGCGACCGTGATGCACTTATTGAAGGACTAAAAGATGGCACCATTGACATGATTGTCACTGACCACGCACCGCACACGACGGAAGAAAAACAGCGCGGCATGGAGCTTGCGCCATTCGGTATCGTCGGTCTAGAAACGGCTTTTCCACTCCTTTACACGAAACTAGTGCTTACAGGTGCGTTCACGCTGCAGGAGATTGTTGAACGAATGACGAAAGTGCCGGCGGACGTTTTCAATTTGCCATGGGGCACCCTGCAGGAAGGAGCAGTTGCCGATATCGCGGTCATTGATTTGGAGATAGAAAAAGAAGTAAACCCAGAAGAATTTGCAAGCAAAGGACATAACACGCCATTCACCGGCTGGAAATTGAAAGGTTGGCCGGTATTGACTATGCTAGAAGGCCAAGTGGTATGGCAGACAGATGAGATGAACAGCGAAGGAGCGAGACAATAATGGCAAAACAAGCGAGACTTGTATTGGAAGACGGTACAGTATTCATCGGAAAATCATTTGGGGCGGAAGAAGAGTCACTCGGCGAGGTCGTATTCAACACCGGGATCACGGGCTACCAGGAAGTATTGTCCGACCCATCGTACTGCGGACAGATTGTTACAATGACGTATCCTATGATTGGAAACTATGGGGTTAGCCGCGATGATTTTGAATCCATGCGCCCGTTCTTACACGGGTTCGTTGTTAGGGAGCATTGCGAGGTGCCAAACAACTGGCGCAACGAGCAAACAATCGATGCGATGCTGAAAGAGTATGGTATTCCAGGCATTGCAGAAGTAGATACACGCAAACTAACGCGAATCATTCGTCAGCACGGTACACTTAAAGGTGTGATTACCACATCGGGTGAATCTGTAGAATCGTTGCTAGAAAAACTGGAAGCTCCGCTAATGGAGGGTCAGGTATCCCGCGTTTCTACGAAAAATCTTTTCCCAGTTCCGGGCCGAGGCCCGCGTATCGTACTGGTCGATTTCGGAGCCAAGTATGGTATTCTACGCGAATTGACCAACCGGGGTTGTGATGTTATTGTCGCTCCGTACAACGTGACCGCTGATGAAATTCGCCGTATTCGTCCGGATGGAATTCTGCTGTCTAACGGACCGGGAGACCCGAAGAGCGTTCCGGAAGCCATTCGTATGACGCAAGAGATTCTTGGCGAGTATCCACTGTTCGGCATCTGTCTCGGCCATCAATTGTTCGCACTAGCATGTGGTGCTGATACAGAGCGCATGAAGTTTGGTCATCGGGGTGGCAATCACCCGGTGAAGGAGCTTGCTACCGGCCGTACACATATTACTTCGCAAAACCATGGCTATGCCGTATCCGCTGAGTCAGTGATGAACACTGACCTTGAGATTAGCCACATCGCGCTCAATGACGGGACGGTAGAAGGTCTTATTCATAAAAAACATGCGGCGTTTTCTGTACAGTATCACCCAGAAGCCGCGCCGGGACCATACGATTC